>CAIZKE010000101.1 GCA_903933475.1 uncultured Alphaproteobacteria bacterium
CAGCTCCACGTCGTGGACATGGTCGAACATCTCGTTGAAGCCGACCTCGTCGGGGGCATGGTGCCGCAGGAGGTCGGGATGGTCCGAGACGTCCCGGCGCAGGGTCCCGCCAAAGGCCACGTTCAGCTCCTGGAACCCCCGGCAGATACCGAAGACGGGCCGACCCAGGTCGAGCATGGCCCGGATAAGGTCGCCGGTCATGGCGTCCCGGGCGGGGTCAAAGGGTCCAGGGGCATCGTCCGCCGCCTCGCCGTAGGCGCCGGGGTCGAGGTTGGAGGGGCTGCCTGTCAGCAAGAGCCCATCCAGCCGGCTCGCGACGTCGGCGGCCCGCATGAGCCCGGGCATGGAGGGCACCAGCAGGGCGGCGGCGTCGGCATAGGTCATGGCCGAGGCGACATAGCGGTTCATCACCGCCTGGGCGGGCTCAATGCCGACCGTTCGGGTGCAGCAGATGATGCCGGCGACCGGGCGGGCCATGTCAGTTCAGCAGGACGGCGGGCGAACAGGCGTGCCAGCCGAGCCAGACCTCCTCGCCCAGGGCGAAGTCCTCCTGGTCCCAGCGGGTCAGGTTGGACCTGAGCACCCTGACCCGCCGGCCGCCAGCGATCTCGACGTCGTAGGTGCTCTCGCTGCCCAGGTAGGACTCGTGACGGATTACGCCGCGCACCATGTTGGAGCCGGCGGGGGAGTCGTCCAGGACCGGTGGCGGCTGGCCGGGGGCGTACTTGTGCAGCTCGATCTTCTCGGGCCTCAGGGCCGCCCAGACCGTGGCGCCCCTGCCCCCGGTGACGCCATGGTCGAGATAGATGTCGGTGGGCAGTTCGGGAGACCGCACCACAGCCTGGTCCTGTTCATCCACGGCCAGGACACCCTCGAACAGGTTCACAGACCCGATGAAGTCGGCCACGAAGCGGCTTCCGGGAAACTCGTAGAGGTCGTTGGGCGTCGCCACCTGCTGCAGCAGGCCGCGGTTCATGACCGCGCAGCGGCTGGCCAGGGCCAGGGCCTCGTCCTGGTCATGGGTGACCATGATGAAGGTGATACCGACGGTCTCCTGGAGCGTGCAAAGCTCGGTGCGCATCTGGTCGCGCAGCTTGGCGTCGAGGGCCGATAGCGGCTCGTCCAGCAGGAGGACCCGGGGGCGCTTGATCAGGGCCCGGGCCAGGGCTACGCGCTGGCGCTGTCCGCCGGAAAGTTGGTCCGGCTTGCGGGCGCCCAGCCCGCCCAGCTGAACCAGCTCCAGGGCCTCCTCGACCCTCAGGTCACGCTCCGCCGCCGGAACCCGGTCGATCCGAAGGCCATAGGCGACGTTGTCGGCCACGGTCATGTGGGGGAAGACCGCATAGGACTGGAACACCATGTTCACCGGCCGACGGTTGGGGGGCACGGCCGAGATGTCCTGGCCATCGATGAGGATACGCCCCTCGGTAGGCGTCTCGAAGCCCGCCAGCATACGCAGCAGGGTCGTCTTGCCGCAGCCCGAGGGGCCGAGCAGGCAGAAGAATTCACCCTCGTCGATGGTCAGGGAGACATTGTCCACGGCGACCATGCGGCCGAAGCGCTTGGAGACATTCTCGAAGGTGATGATGGGCTTGCTCATGACGCCTCAGGGACGGTTCTGGGGGCGGTCGAGGGCCGCGTGGCCCCCCGCCGTGGAGGCCGGATCGCCCTGGACCTTCAGGGCGATGGCGGTGAGGACGACGGTCAGCACGATCAGCAGGGTCGAGGCGGCGTTCACCTCCGGCGTCACGGAGAAGCGGACCATGGAATAGACCTTCACCGGGAAGGTCACGGTGTCCGGGCCCGAGGTGAAGAAGGTGATCACGAAGTCGTCCAGGCTGAGGGTGAAGGCCAGGAAGGCCCCCGCGATCAGCGAGGGCGCCATGTGCGGCAGGATGACGTCCTTCAGGGTGCGCCACTCACTGGCGCCCAGGTCCCGAGCCGCCTCTTCGAGCTCGCGGTTGAAGCTGGCCATCCTCGCCCGGACCACCACCGCCACGAAGGGGAAGGAGAAGGAGACATGGGCGATGATGATGGCGCCCAGGTTGAACGGCCAGGGCAGGCCCTGGGGCCAGGGCAGGACCTTGGCGAAGAAGACCAGCATGGCCACGCCCAGGCAGATCTCGGGGGCGACGATGGGCAGGGCCAGGGCGCCGTCGAAACCCGCCTTTCCGGGGAAGCGGAACCTCCACAGGGCCAGGGCGGCCAGGGCGCCGAGGATCAGGCTCAGGAAGGTGGAGACCGCAGCTATGGTCAGGCTGTTGACGAAGGCCTCGATCAGCGAGGCATTGTTCAGGGCCTTCTCGTAGTACTTCAGGGTGAAGCCCTGCCAGACGATGTTGCGCCGACTGTCGTTGAAGCTGAACACCATCAGGGCGACCAGCGGGGCGTAGAGGAAGATGCCGACGCCCGCGAGCCACAGCTGCAGGGGCCAGCGACGCAGGTACTCCAGGGGACCGGGGGCTGGACGCTTCGCCATCAGCCAGGCTCACGCCGACGTCGCGAGAGCATCGCCTGCAGGGCGATGGCGATGAAGGTCATGTACATGAGCAGGAAGGACAGGGCCGCGCCGAAGGGCCAGTCGTTGGCCCGCTTGAACTGGCGCTCGATGATGTTGGCGATCATCTGGCTGTCCGGTCCGCCCAGCAGGTCCGGCGTCAGGTAGGAACCGAGGGCCGGAATGAAGGTGATGACCACACCGGAGGCGATGCCGGGCAGGGCCAGGGGCACGACGATGGTCAGCAGGGTCCGAAGGTGGCCGGCGCCCAGGTCGAGGCTGGCCTCGAGGAGCGAGGTGTCCAGCCGGTCCAGGGCCGAGTAGAGCGGCAGGACCATGAAGGGCAGGTGGACATAGACGAGGCCCAGCACCACCGCGAAGTTGTTGTGCAGGAGCTCCAGGGGCTGGAAGGGCCCCAGGGCCCCCACGCCGAGGACGCCGACCCCCGCGCCCAGTCCGTTCCAGAGCCATTCCAAGGACTGGTTCACATACCCCTCGGTTCGCAGGACGGCGATGAGAGCGTAGGTCCGGATCAGGAGGTTGGTCCAGAAAGGCAGCATGACCGCCAGAAGAAGCCAGGTCTTGGCCTTCGGCGGGGCGAAGGTGATGGCGAGGGCCACCGGGAAGCCGATCACCAGGCAGATCAGGGTCGTCAGCCCGGCGATGCCCACCGACTTGACGAAGATCTTCAGATAGAGCGGGTCCAGGGCCCTGAGGTAGTTCGAGAAGGTCCCCGTCAGGGCGATCTCGGTCAGGCCCCGGTTCTCGCCGAAGGAATAGAGCCAGATGATCCCCATGGGGATCATGAAGAAGAGGACCAGCCAGAACAGCGGCGGGCCCAGGACAGCTCCAAACAGGCCCTTCGCCGACTTCCAGTGCTGTTCCATCCTGGGGCTCCGGCGTCAGGTCAGGCGGCGCGCACCCGGGTCACGACCTCCTCGTAGAGGCTGGCCTTCGCCGCCCCCTCGAAGGCGCCGTACTCGCACTTGGCCATGACGTCGGCGGGCGGGAAGATGGCGGTGTTGCTCCGGTAGCTGTCCGGCATCAGGGCCTTCGCCGCCGCGTTCGGGGTCGGATAGAGGATGGTCTCGCTGATCTTCTTCCCGGCCTCGGCGTCCAGCAGGTAGTTGATGAAGGCGTGGGCGTTGTTCGGCCGCGGTGCCCCCACCGGGATGCAGAGATTATCGGAGTTGATGAGGCTGCCTTCCTTCGGCACGACGAAGCCGATGTCCGGGTCCTCGCTCATGATCTGGGCGATGTCGCCGTTGTACTCCAGGACCAGGTCGACCTCGCCGGACAGGAGCATGTCCTGGCCATTGTCCTCGTGGAAGGCCTTCACGAAGGGCTTCTGGCGGATCATCATCTTCTCGATCTCAGCCACCATTTCGGGCGGGATGTTGTTGACCGAGTGGCCCTTGTACTTGGCGGCGAGGCGGATGAGGTCGGCGGACTCCGACAGGAGGGCGATCTTGCCCTTGTAGGCGTCAGAATCGAACAGCCACTTCCAGCTGTCCGGGACGCCTTTCACCTTGCTCTTGCGGTAGCCGATGCCGAGGACCAGCCAGGTGTAGGGTGCGGACATCTTCCGGCCCGGATCGTAGTCCGGGTTCATGAAGCTGGGGTCGATGTTCTTCAGGTTTGGAATCTTGGAGTGGTCGAGGGGCTGGATAAGCTTGGCCTCGGTCATCCGGCTGACGAACTCGTTGGACGGGACGATGACATCGAAGCCCGGATTGCCGGCCTTCAGCTTGGCGAACAGCTCATCGTTGGTGGCGAACAGGCTCATGTTCACGTCGACGCCAGAGGCCTTCTTGAAGTCGGCCAGGGTGGTGTCCCCGATGTAGGTGTCCCAGTTGTAGAAGTTCAGCTTCGGCTCTTCCCCACCCCCGGCGGGGGCCGCGCCCGGCTGCGAACAGGCGGTGAAGGAGACCCCGACCGCTGCGGCGCCGAGGGCGGTGAGCAGGCTCCGGCGGGACGCGCCGCGTCCAGAAAAGATCGACATCGGGTGGTTCTCCCCAGGGGCTGAAGTCCTAGGGTGAAACAAGACGGCGCCTGCGCGCCGGGATCAATCCCGAAACCGCCGGAAAATCTCCGGTTTCAGGCGTTGCCCAGATACCAGTCATAGTCGAGGGCGGTGACCGCCGCGCCGAACCGGTCCTGCTCGGTGCGCTTGACCGAGACGAACATGTCCACGAAGCGCGACCCCAGATAGTCCCTGAGGACTTCGGACGCCTCAAGGCGATCCACGGCGGCCACCCAGTCCGTGGGCAGGCGGACCCCGTCCCGGGCCGCCGCAGCATAGCCATCGCCCTCGACGGGCGGGCCAGGATCGATCCGATGCGTCAGGCCGTGGTGGGCGGCGGCCAGGAGAGCGGCCAGCACCAGATGCGGATGGGCGTCAGCCCCGGCCACACGATGCTCCACGTGCCGGGTGATGGGCGGGCCGGCGGGCACCCGCAGGGAAACCGTGCGGTTGTTCACGCCCCAGGTCGGCGCCACCGGCGCGTAGGAATTGGCCCGGAACCGCCGGTAGCTGTTGGCGTTGGGTGCCAGTATGGCCATGCAGTCCGACATCAGGGCCTTCATGCCGCCGATGGCGTGCCGCAGGAGGTCAGAGCCCTCGAGCCGGTCGTCGGCGCACAGGTTGCCGCTTGAGGCGTCGGCAAAGCTGAGGTGGACGTGGAAGCCACTGCCGGCACGGTCGGCCCAGGGCTTGGCCATGAAGGTGGCCTCGCAGCCGTGGCGCGGGGCGATCCCCTTGACCGCGCGCTTGTAGCGCACGGCGTCGTCGGCGGCCGCCATGGCGTCGGGCTTGTGATGCAGGGTCAGTTCCAGCTGGGCCGGGGCGAATTCGGAGATGGCGCCCTCGAGGGGGATGCCCAGGATATCGGCCGTGGCCCAGAGTTCGCGCAGGAAGGGCGCATGATCCTCGATTTCGGGAAGGCCGTAGACCTGGATGCCCTCGGGCCGTCGGCCGGTGCGGACCGAGCGCGCCGGCAGGACCTCGCCGTTCGGCCCCCGGGCCATGTCGACCAGGTAGAATTCCAGCTCGCAGGCGGCGACGGGTGTCAGGCCATCGGCCGCATAGCGATCGAGGACGCGGCGCAGCACATGCCTCGGATCGAGGTCGTTGGGCGTCCCGTCCAGCTCGTACATGGACAGAAAGACCTGGGCGACGTCGGGGCCCAGCCAGGGCGCAGGGGTCAGGGTTCCCGGGATGGGACGCGCCCGGCGGTCGGCGTCGCCGTCCTCCCAGACAAGTCCGGTGTCCTCGCAGTCGGCGCCAAGGGTGTCGACCACCAGGATGGAGCCCGGCAGGAAGCGGCCATAGTCATAGACCGCCGGCAGTTCCTCGATCCGCAGGCGTTTGCCCCGCGGCACGCCGGTCATGCCTGTGAAGACGACCTCGACGAACCGGATCTCGGGGTGGGCGGCCATGAAAGCCCGGCATTCCTCGGGATCGGCGACAGGATTGGCGGGCATGGAGGCAACCTCGGATCAGATGTCACGGGCACCTTTGCCACGCCCGGCGGGACGCGCCAACCGGGGCCGAGCGCTTACCCCGGAAGCTTCAGCTCGGACTCGATCATCTTTGAGACCCGTTCCATGGGCGCCTGGGAGGTGGTGATCAGCCCCGCGGCACTGTTGTCCATGTCGATGATCAGGCTGAGGGCCAGGGCGATCAGGACAAAGAGGCCACTGGTCGAGATAAAGTGCCGGGATCCTGTCGCCGCAAGGGTCAGCCCGACCAGGAGCGAGGACCCGAGGGCGTAGGCCAGGAGGCTCCGGAGGATGCGCGTCGGTATCCTGGCGTCGAAGGCCGCGTAACGTCGCTCAGCGTCGTCGAACATGTCATTGGTGGCGGTGAGAAGCGGGACGGAGATGCGCTGCCCCGCCGGGGTCTCGAGCGCCCGGTCCGTGGCCTCCCAGATCTTCGCCTGGAGCTGGCCTGTCTGCACGCCGACCGTCTCCATCGCCTCCCGGTCCCCACGGGCGCGGCTGAAGCCCATACGCACCCGGACATACTCGGCCATCAGGGTGTTGAGTTCCCGACGCTGGGCTGTGTCCAGCAGCTGTTGGCGGAGATGCGCCGTCGAGATGGCGTTGGCCTCATGGGTCACGAGGTCCCGGCGCAGTTCGAAGTTGGACTGGGCCATGCTGAAGGTGAAGCCGACCAGGAGCGCCAGAAGCGTCAGGGCCGACGACATGACGAAGGACGATCCTTCATCGCTGGTCATGTCCCGCCGCTGCCGCACCCAGAGATAGGACCTGTAGCCCGCCTCCGTGGTCAGGATCAGCAGGGCCGCCAGGCCCACCAGGATCAGGGTGGAAATCAGCATGGCGAGCGCCCTCCTCCGGGCAGCCTATTCCCGTGTCGGCGCCCCGGTGGGAACATAGACTTCTCCACCCCCGTCGCGGAAGCGCCGGGCCATGTCGGCCATGCCCTCGGCCACGTCATTCTGCGCGGCGGCCGCGTCCCGGATCTCCTGGCTGATCTTCATGGAGCAGAACTTCGGACCACACATCGAGCAGAAGTGAGCGGTCTTGAAGGCCTCCTTGGGCAGGGACTCGTCGTGATAGGCGCGCGCGGTCTCGGGATCCATGCCGAGGTTGAACTGGTCCTCCCAGCGGAACTCGAAGCGGGCCCGGGACAGGGCGTCGTCCCAGGCACGGGCGGCCGGGTGGCCCTTGGCGAGGTCCGCGGCATGGGCGGCGATCCGGTAGGCGATGACCCCGTCCTTGACGTCCTTGCGGTCGGGAAGCCCCAGGTGCTCCTTCGGCGTGACGTAGCAGAGCATGGCGGTGCCGAACCAGCCGATCATGGCTGCGCCGATGGCTGAGGTGATGTGGTCATAGCCAGGCGCCACATCCGTCGTCAGCGGGCCCAGGGTGTAGAAGGGTGCCTCGCCACAGACCGCCAGCTGCTTGTCCATGTTGGCCTTGATCTTGTGCATGGGCACATGGCCCGGCCCCTCGATCATGGTCTGGACCCCATGTTTCCAGGCAACCTTTGTCAGCTCGCCGAGGGTCTCCAGCTCGGCGAACTGGGCGGCGTCGTTGGCGTCAGCCAGGCAGCCCGGCCGCAGGCCGTCGCCCAGGCTGAACGAGACGTCGTAGGCCCGCATGATCTCGCAGATGTCCTCGAAGTGCTCATAGAGGAAGTTCTCGCGGTGATGGGCCAGGCACCACTTGGCCAGGATGGAGCCGCCCCGGGAGACGATGCCGGTGACCCGCTTGGCCGTCAGGGGGACGTAGGCCAGCCGGACCCCGGCATGGATGGTGAAGTAGTCCACGCCCTGCTCGGCCTGCTCGATGAGGGTGTCGCGGAAGACGTCCCAATTGAGGTCCTCGGCCACGCCGCCGACCTTCTCAAGGGCCTGGTAGATGGGCACCGTGCCGATCGGGACCGGGCTGTTGCGGACGATCCAGTCGCGGATGTTGTGGATGTTGCGGCCGGTGGACAGGTCCATCACCGTGTCGGCGCCCCAGCGGATCGCCCACACCATCTTGTCCACCTCGTCGGCGACTGTGGAGAGGACGGCGGAGTTGCCGATGTTGGCGTTCACCTTGACCAGGAAGTTGCGGCCGATGGCCATCGGCTCCAGCTCGGTGTGGTTGATGTTGGCCGGAATGATCGCCCGCCCCCTGGCCACTTCGTCACGAACGAATTCGGGGGTCACGAAGTCGGGGATGGCGGCACCGAAGTCCTCGCCGTCGCGCAGGGTGGGATCCGAGGCCTGGCGACGCAGGTTCTCGCGGATCGCCACGTACTCCATCTCAGGCGTGATGATACCCCGGCGGGCATAGTCCAGCTGGGTCACCGTCGCGCCGGAGCGGGCGCGATAGACCCGGCGGGGCGTGTCGAAGGCGGGGGCGAGATGGGCACCCGAGGCCCCGCCATTGTCCTCAGGACGGACCTGCCGGGGATTGGTGACGATCTCCACGTCCCCCCGGGAGACCACCCAGGGCTCACGTGTGCGGGGAAGCCCCCGGTTGATATCGATCTCGACGGCGGGGTCGGTGTAGGGGCCGGACGGATCGTAGAGGGTGACCGGCGGCTCATTGGCGGAGGGATGGACGGCGACCTCCCGGAAGGGCACCCGGATGTCGGGCCAGAGGCTGCCCACCTGGTGCACCTTGCGGGATCCGGGGATGGCTCCAGTGGCGACACCGGGACGGATGGGGTTCTGGACGTTCATGGACGCGCTCCGCATTCAGCAGGGCAGTCGGCTCGGGCGAGCGTTTTCGAGGCGCCATTCCCTTCGCCGGCATGACCCGGATCAGGTTCTGCGGGTCGCGGGCTCACCCGCCTCTCAGCCGCCTGCGCGCGGCTCCCCGAGGACGCCTTGAACCTAGGTCGGATTCCCCCGCTTGGAAAGGAAAAGGGCGGCCGCCGGACTGGCGACCGCCCCATTCGGTTACCGAGCGAGGCTCAGCCCTTCGGCGAAGCCGCAGTCCCGGTCGCCGTGCGGGTCTGGGACTTCTTGGACTCGGTGAGGATGTAGGCGCGCAGATCCTCCACCTCCTTGGCATTCAGGAACCGCGAGAAGCTCGCCATGCCGCGGCTGGCCAGGGCCCCGTCCAGCATGACCGATTTGAAGCTCTCGGCGCTGAGCAGCATCTGCGACTTGCGCAGGTCAGGTAGGTAGGTCCCGGAGACGCTGGGTCCATGACAGACCTGGCAGTTCTCGTGGTAGAGCGCGAAGCCATTCTTTGCATCGCCCTGGCCCGCCACGACCTGGGTCAGGTCGAGGGCCGGGATCTCGGGGATGACGTAGGGCTTGGCGGTCGCCTTGCCGCCCAGCTTGAAGACCATCAGCCGGCCAGCGAGCCGGGGACGATCCTTCAGCATGATCGACGCCGAGGTCGGACCCGCGCCGCCGTAGCCCACCATCAGGGCCACGTACTGCTGGCCGTCCAGCTCATAGGTGGAGGGCGCTGCGACGATGCCGTTGCCGGTGTCCAGGCTCCAGAGCTTCTTGCCGGTGGCCGCCTCGTAGGCCACGAAGTCCCCTTCGCCCGCGCCCTGGAAGACCAGGCCGCCCGCCGTCGACAGGATGCCGCCGTTCCAGAAGAAGGGATGCTCGACGGTCCAGCGCGCCTTGCCCGCCACTGGATCCCAGGCGATCAGCTGGCCCTTGTACATGGCCTTGATGGCCTTGATCTGGGCGGCGTCGTCCGGAAGGGCGTTGGCCAGGATATCGGTGCCGACGTTCCAGGCACCCGCCTTGTACTTGAAGTCCTTCACGTTGGTGTAGGCGAAGGGCGCCGTATGCGCAGGGATGTAGACCAACCCTTCCTTCGGGTTGAAGGCCATCGGATGCCAGTTGTGGGCGCCAAGAGGGCCCGGCAGGGCCATAGCCGGGGCGTTCTCGTAGCGCGCACCCTCGACCTCAATGGGACGGCCGGTCTTCAGGTCGACGCCCTTGGCCCAGGTGACCGGGGCGTAGGCGTTGGCTGAGATCAGCTGCCCGGTGGCCCGGTCGATCACGTAGAAGAAGCCGTTCTTCGGAGCCTGCATCAGCACCTTGCGCGGCTGGCCGCCAATGGTCAGGTCCGCCAGCATGATGTGCTGGGTAGCGGTGTAGTCCCAGCTCTCGCCAGGCGTGGTCTGGTAGTGCCAGACGTACTCGCCGGTATCCGGCTTCAGGGCGAGGATGGAAGAGACGAACAGGTTGTCGCCCTTGCCGTCCGAACGCTTCTGGTGGTTCCAGGGCGTGCCATTGCCAACGCCGAGGTAGACGACATCCAGGGCCGGGTCATAGGCCATGGAGTCCCAGATGGTCGCGCCGCCGCCAGTCTTCTTCCAGGTCTCGCCGAACCAGGTGCCGGAGGCCTTTTCAGCCATGATCTTGTCCGAGGCCGCGCCGTCCGCCTTACCCTCGGGATTGGGCGCCGTATAGAAGCGCCAGGCCATATTGCCAGTCGCTGCATCGTAGGCGGAAACATAGCCGCGCACGCCGTACTCGGCGCCGCCGTTCCCGATCAGAACCTTGTCCTTCACGATCCGGGGCGCGCCGGTGATGGTGTAGGGCTTGGAATTGTCGGTGGTCTGGACCGACCAGGCCGGCTTGCCAGTGTCGGCGTTCAGGGCGATGAGGCGCCCGTCAAGGGTGCCGAAATAGACCTTGCCCTTCCAGACTGCGACGCCGCGGTTCACGACATCGCAGCAGGCGTCAAAGCCCTTTGAGCCGTCGACCTTGGGATCATAGGACCACTTCAGCGCGCCGGTGCGCGCATCAAAGGCATAGACCTTCGACCAGGCCGTGGTGGTGTAGAGCACACCGTCGACCATGACCGGCGTAGCCTCCTGGCCGCGGTCGGTGTCGAACTCGTAGTACCAGGAAAGTCCCAGGTCCTTGACGTTCGAGATGTTGATCTTGTCGAGGGGGCTGTAGCGCTGCTCGTCGTAGGTCCGGCCGACAGCGAGCCACTCGCCGTTGCCGGTGGCCGAGGCCAGGCGCTGCCCGTCCACCCGACCACCCTTGCCGCCAGCCTGTCCGCAGGCTGCCAACAGGACCGTCAAGGCGAATACTCCCACAAGGCGCTTAAGCGTCATCGTTCCCTCCCCGGATCGGCCACATTGGGCCAACCGGGAGTATGCGCAAGCAGGCCGGGACGGCAAGCCGTGACGTTACGTCACGTGTCGAGCCCGTTAACCTCTTGCTCACACGCCGGAAACCCCGCCTTTACCTGGGGCCGCCACAGTGCCGGGTAAGGCGGGCTGGATCGCAGGCCACGCGCCGGGGAATTGGATTAGATGAGTAAGACGATTGTCGTGGTGGATGATGATCCGACCCAGAGGCGCCTGATCCAGGCCGTCCTCGAGCGGGAGGGCTTCACTGCCGCGCTTCTGGAGGGCGGGGATGCCCTGCTGGCGCGCCTTGCGTCCGGTTCCCCCTGCGACCTGATCCTGCTGGATCTCGTCATGCCCGGGCGTTCCGGCCTGGAAACCCTTTCCGAACTTCGATCGCGCGCCCACCAGCAGCCGGTCATCGTGCTGACGGCTTCCGGCGGGATCGACACCGTGGTCCAGGCCATGCAGGCCGGCGCCACGGACTTCTTCGTCAAGCCGGCGTCGCCGGAGCGCATCACCATCTCGATCCACAACGCCCTGTCCATCGGGGCGCTTCGCTCGGAGGTCGCCCAGCTGCGAAAGCGGGCTGAAGGCAGGACGACCTTCAGTGACCTGGTGGGCACATCCGCCGCCATGGTCCATGTCCGAAGGATGGGCGAGCGCGCGGCACGATCCTCGATCCCCGTGCTGATCTCCGGGGAAAGCGGTGTCGGCAAGGAAGTGGTCGCCCGGGCGGTGCACGGCTCGTCGGACCGCGCCGGCCGGCCCTTTGTCGCCGTGAACTGCGGGGCCATCCCCGAGGCGCTCGTCGAGTCCATCCTGTTCGGCCACGAGAAGGGCAGCTTCACGGGCGCCACGGAACGCCATGCCGGGAAGTTCCAGGAAGCGAACGGCGGAACCCTGCTTCTCGACGAGGTCAGCGAGCTTCCCCTGGACATGCAGGTCAAGCTCCTGCGCGTCCTGCAGGAGGGCGAGGTGGATCCGGTCGGCGCCCGCAGGTCGGTCAAGGTGGATGTCCGGATCATCTCGGCAACCAACCGCGACCTCACCCGGGCCGTCGCCGAAGGTACCTTCCGTGAGGATCTCTTCTACCGGCTGAATGTGTTCCCCATCGAGGCGCCACCCCTGCGCGGACGCCGAGAGGACATTCCCGATCTGGCGGACTCCTTCATCCGGCGCTTCAGCCTGGAAGAGGGCCGGCCCATCACCCGCCTCACGCCAGAGACCCTGAGCCTGTTGGTCAACCACGACTGGCCGGGGAACATCCGGCAACTGGAAAACGCGATCTACAGGGCCATCGTCCTGGCAGACGGTCCGACGCTCCAGCCCTTCGACTTTCCGGCGATCTCGGGACTGTCTCCGCCTGCACTCGCCGCCGTTGGCGAGAAGCCACAGCCCACATGGGAGGCCGCCGACGCCTCCCTGGTCGCAGCAGCCGCCGGCCAGGGCGAGAGTCCCGTGCGAGTTCTCGACGAAGATGGCCACATCCGGTCGCTTGAGGCGATCGAAGGCGATCTGATCCGCCTGGCGATCGAGCGTTACGAAGGACACATGAGCGAGATTGCTCGGCGACTGGGGATCGGAAGATCAACCCTCTACCGGAAGGTCAGGGAGAACGGCCTTGATGACCTCGCGGGTCTTGCAAAGGCCTGACCCCCGACTTCGAGACCTGGGGTCTGTTCCGCAACCCGGCTCCCGCCTATCGGAACAGGAGCTAGGCCTCGTCGCTGGCCGACGTACCCGGACGGCGCCTTCGCCCTGGCACGCCCCTGGCGAAGCGAGCGGTCTTTGCGTCAGTCTCCCCGCCCGCCGCCTTTGCGGCGATCTCCTTGAGCTTTCTCTGCTGGAGCGCCGACAGCGCCTGGCCTGGGGCCCCCTTCTCCGGGTCGCCGAAGGCCCGGCCGAAGGTGAGGATCCGGGTCTCGACCGAGCCTAGAAACTCGCCCTCCCATTCCGAAAGATCGACCCCGGAGCGTTCCGCCTTCCGCCGCGCCCGTCGGAGCGCATTCAGCGCCGAACGGCGCGCCGCTTCCCTCGGATCGGGTGGACGGGACTTCAAATCTCGCCGATCGCAGCGAGGTAGAGGTCGAGGATGGCCTCCTCTTCCTGGCGCTTGGCGCGATCCTGCTTGCGGATCCGGACGACCTTGCGGATGATCTTGGTGTCAAAGCCGCCACCCTTGGCCTCGGCGAAGATCTCTTTGATCTGCTCCATGACCTCGGACTTTTCCTGCTCGAGGCGCTCGACCCGCTCAATGATGGTCCGCAGCCGTCCCTGGGCATCCTGGTTCAGAACTTCGGAGTGGGCGTCTTCACCGGACATGACATCAGGCTCCTGCAGGATTGTGTCGGGGTTGGGGCGGGGAACCTAACCGTGCAGGCGAGCAGAGTCGCGCGTTCAGCCGCCCTTTGGGGGCGGCGGAGGCGGATCATCTGTGGAAAACCTTCTGCCCCGGGGGGCGGCGCAGGCGTATCAGCCCTGCTTCGCCTTGAAGCGCGGGTTGGTCTTGTTGATGACGTAGACCACGCCCTTGCGGCGCACGAGCTTGCAGTCGCGGTGGCGCGTCTTGAGCGACTTGAGCGAGCTTCTGACCTTCATGACCTTCGACTTCTCTGGGTGCGGGACAGGGGCCCGGGCGACCAAGTGAGCGGCGCGTATACGGAACGGGTCGCGCCGAGTCAATTGCCCCCGCGACCGGAGCGGCCTAATCCTTTTGGCATGAAACGTCGCACCTTTCTCGCCACCGCCGCGGCCGCGCTCGCGACCCCCGCGCAGGGATCGGACCCCGTCGCTGCCAGGACCGAGTCGGTCGACGCCGCCTTTCGGGCCTGGCTCGACGGCTTCAGGAAGACTGCGGTCGGCTCAGGCCTGCCTGCCGACCTGGTGGATCGGGAGCTCGACGGACTGACGCCGGATCCCAGGGTCCGTGGATCCGACCGCAACCAGCCGGAGTTCTCCAGACCCTTCAGCCATTACGTGCGACGGGCGGCCTCGGAGGATCAGGCCGCAATCGGGCGCCGCCGTCTCGCCAGCCTCGATGCCGGTACCCTGTCCAGGATCGAATCCGAGCGGGGCGTGCCTCGGGAAATCCTAGGGGCCATATGGGGCATGGAGTCCGGGTACGGGGCGGCAATGGGCAATCAAGACGTGATCCGCTCCATGGCGACCCTCGCCGCCGACGGCCGCAGGCGTGCCTTTGCCGAGGAACAGCTTCTTGCGGCATTGAGGATGCTGGCCTCCAGGGAGGTTTCGCGCGCCCAGCTGGTCGGATCCTGGGCGGGTGCCATGGGGCAGACCCAGTTCATCCCCTCCAACTTCCTGAGGCTGGCGGTGGATGGGGACGGGGACGGCCGGCGGGACGTTTGGGGTTCTGCGATCGACGCCCTCGCGTCTTCGGCAAACCTGCTCTCCCAAGCGGGCTGGAGGCGCCAGGAGCCCTGGGCGATCGAGGCCACCGTACCCGAGGGGTTCGACTATTCAGTTTGCGAGGTCCTGACCTGCCCCCTGTCCGAGTGGGCGGACCTGGGCGTATCAAGGGCTGGGAGTGGCGGCTGGCCGGACGGGACCAGAGAGGCCAGTCTGATCGCGCCCACGGGGGCGGGCGGGCCCCTGTTCCTGCTGCTGGCCAATCATTTCGTGATCCGCCGCTACAACAACGCTGTGACCTACGCCGTGGCGGTGGGTCTGCTGGCGGACCAGATCGCCGGACTTCCGGGGCCGGTCCGACCCTGGCCGGAGGAGACCCCCCTGTCCCTTTCGGACCGGACCGGGGCCCAGACCGCCTTGAAGTCGCAAGGATACGACGTTGGAGAGGTCGACGGGGTCATGGGGCTGAAGTCGCGTCAGGCCCTGCGCGCCTGGCAGAAATCCCGCGGCCTTGTGGCGGACGGCTACCTGTCCCCAGACATGATCGCAAGGCTCCGCAGCGCCGGTTAGACCAGCGCCTGGTCCGGCCCCTCGACCCGGGCGGGCCGCGGATTGGCGGACCTCAGCTGGGGGTTCCGATAGGCGTAGATCAACATCGCGACCATCAGCACGGCGTTCAGGAGGAAGGGCGCGGCCTGGATGTGCTGGTAGAGAAGGACAAAGGCGGGCGCGAGAACCACGTTGATCCCATTAACGGCCGCAATCGCGCCGGCGGCGCGCGCCTGCTCCTCGAGGCGAACGGCCAGGGAGGCCCCCACCGTGAAGCCCGGGCGGGCGAGGCCGAACCCCAGGCTTGAAATGGCGTAGCCGGCCACCACGCCCCAGTAGTCCGGCGCAGCCGCAACGATCAGGTTACCCAAAGCTGCGATGCCGACGCCCCAGCGCAGAAGCTGACGCGGCGTCATTGCGAACCGCGGGATGAGGCCCCACTGGGCGAGAAGCCCCGCCATGGCGCCGAACATCATGGCGATGGCGATGAAGCCCTGGGCGACGGTCGGGGAGACCCCGAGCTTGTCAATGATCAGGAAGCCGAGGGTCTGGCCCTGGGCCGTCTGGCTGACCGCGACGATGAATCCGTAGATCAGGAAGGGTGTCAGCCGGGGGTCCAGCCACATAGGCCGGCCACGCACTCCCGGCTCCGACTGAGGGGATTTCCCCGGCGACGTCAGGGGCCAATAGACGCTCTCGGGTAGCCGGCGCCAGACGATTACGAGCATGACGCCGGCAATGACGGCAAAGCAGGCCATGGGCCCCGCCAGGCCGAGCAGGGGCAGGATGAAGAGCGGCGCGAGGAAGGGACCGATCACAGTTCCCAGGCTGAAGGCCCCCGCGAGGCCGGAGATGGACTGGGTACGCTGCGCCTCGGGCGTGTACTCGGCCACATAGGCCTGGGTCGCGGGGTTCGACGCCGCTCCGAACAGGCCGAAGAGGGCCCGGGCCAACAGAAAGAGGATGAAGATCACGACTGGTGCCGCCAGCTGGTGCAGACCGGCGGCCACCACCACCGCGCAGAGGGCCATGGAGACCATGAACCCCGCCAGCCCCACCATCATCAGGGGCTTGCGTCCGTAGCGATCAGACATCCGAGCCCAGAAGGGCGAGGAAAAGGCCCAGAGCAGGGCCGATAGCGAAAAGACCGCGGCGACCATCGGGTCCGGCATCCCGATCGACCGGCCAATGGCGGGAAGTACGGAGATCATCCCGGTGTTTCCCATGGCCGTGACCATGGAGACTGCGAAGATGATCGCGAAGGAGGACCGCGGCAGGCCGCTGGGACCTCCAGCCGCGGGCGTGGACGCGGTGGACATGGTCGGGTGATAGTTCCGCCACAGCCATCGTGCCACCCCTGATCATGCTCACCGGACGTTAAGCATTCCGGTCCACCTTGGGGTCCGGTTCAAATCAGGCGCCGTTCGCATGTTCCAGATCATTGGCATCGTCTTGCTCTTCGTCTGCGTGTTCGGGGTCTACATGTTAACGGGCGGCAAGATGGACGTGGTCATGCACGCCGCGCCCCACGAGATGGGCACCATCCTGGGCGCCGCCATCGCCGCGCTCCTGATCGGCAGCTCCCTGGATGTCATCAAGGGCGTCGGCGGCGGCTTGGCCAAGATCTTCGCCGGACCCAAGTGGAAGGCTGGCGACTACAAGGACCTGCTCTCCCTCCTGTTCCTTCTGACCAAGACCATGAAGGCCAAGGGGGTCATCGCCCTCGAGAGCCACATCGAAAATCCGCACGAGTCGACCCTGTTCGGCCGTTTCCCAAAGATCGTGAAGGATCACTTCGCAGTCGATTTCATCTGCGACACCCTTCGCATGATGACCATGAACCTCGAGGACCCCCACCAGGTCGAGGACGCCATGGAGAAGCAGCTCGAGAAGCACCACCACGAGGCGCTCGGACCGGCCCATGCCCTCCAGACCATGGCCGACGGCCTTCCCGCCCTGGGGATCGTGGCCGCCGTGCTCGGGGTCATCAAGACCATGGGCTCAATCACGGAACCGCCGGCGGTGCTGGGCGCCATGATCGGCAGCGCCCTGGTCGGCACCTTCCTCGGGGTTTTCCTGGCCTACGGGCTCGTAGGCCCCTTTGCGGTCCGGCTGACCTCCATCATCGAGGAAGAATCGGCCTTCTATCGCATCATCCAGTCCGTGCTGGTGGCCCACCTGCATGGCAATGCGGCCCAGATCTCGGTCGAAATCGGCCGCGGCAGCGTGCCGACCCTGACCCAACCGTCCTTCACGGAACTTGAGGAAGCCCTTCAGGCGATCCCGCCCGAGGGCTGAGGCGCTCGATCCTGTTTCGATCCAATAACCGGTTCCCACTTATCCGAACAGGATCTAGAGCGGGAACACCCGGTTGACGTGGCCCATCTTGCGACCCTCCCGGGCCTCGCGCTTGCCGTAGAGGTGCAGACGGGCGTTGGGTTCGCCGGCGATTGCCGCCCAGTCCTGCACGGCCTCGCCCAGCAGGTTTTCCATCTCTACCCGGGCGCGGGCCTCGACCGGCCCCAGGGGCCAGCCGGCGACGGCCCGGATGTGCTGCTCGAACTGGTCGGTTGCAGCGCCGTCCTGGGTCCAGTGTCCGCTGTTGTGCACCCGAGGGGCAATCTCGTTGACCAGGAGAGAGGCGTCCTCGAGCTCGAACAGCTCGATCCCGATCACGCCGACATAGTCGAGACCTGAGAGGATCCGGTCCGCGATCCGGCCGGCCTCGGTCGCCTGTCCTGGCGCCACGACCGCGGGCGCGGAGGACAGGTGGAGGATGCCGTTCCGGTGGACGTTCTCGGCCAGGGGGAAGGCCGCCGACGCCCCACTCCAGCCGCGGGCGGCGATCACGGACAGTTCTCGCCGGAAGGGCGCTGGCGCCTCGACGATCACCGGGCGACCGCCAAGCGACATGAAGACTTCGGCCGCCGCCTCGGGCGAATTCGCCCAGGCCTGCCCCTTGCCGTCGTATCCATCGCGCCGGGTCTTGATGAGCACCCGGCCGCCCAGGTCCGCCGCCGCCCGAGCCGCCGCTTCGGGCGAATCTGCTGCCGCGAAGGCAACGGTCGGGGCACCGGCGGCGTTGAGGAAGGATTTTTCCTCCACCCGGTCCTGCGCAACGGCCAGCGCACGCGCACCGGGCGCAACCGAAACACCGAGCCCCTTCAGGATGGCGAGCGCACCGGCGGGAACGTTCTCGAACTCCAGGGTCACGACCCCGCTCATCCGGGCCAGGATCGCGAGGGCCTCGGGATCGTCGTAGGCGGCGCACAGGTGCCGGGCGCAGACTCGGGATGCCGGGCAATCCGGCTCGGGGTCCAGGATGGCGACGTCGAAGCCAAGGCGCGCTGCGGCCAGGGCCAGCATGCGTCCGAGTTGGCCGCCGCCGAGGATTCCGATCGTCGATCCGGGAGCGAGCGGCGTCATGCGGCGGTCAGTCGTCGGCCACAGTCTCGGCCACCGAGGCGGTCAGGGCGCGTCGCCAGTCCGACAGCCGCGCCGCAAGCGCAGGATCGGAAAGCGCGAGGATCTGGGCGGCGAACAGGCCTGCATTACGGGCGCCAGGCTCGCCGATGGCCAAGGTTCCCACCGGGACACCCGCTGGCATCTGGACGATGGACAGGAGGCTATCCATGCCCTTCAGCGCCTTGGACTCTATGGGGACGCCGAGCACGGGCAGGTCGGTGAGGGCGGCCGTCATGCCCGGCAGGTGGGCTGCGCCCCCGGCCCCGGCGATGATCACCCGGACGCCAGCGTCGCGGGCACCCTGGGCGAAGGCGACCATGCGCAGGGGAGTCCTGTGGGCGGACACCACGCGCGCCTCCCAGCCGACTTCCAGGGCATCGAGCATGTCGGCAGCCCCTTTGAGGGTCGACCAGTCAGACCGACTGCCCATGATGATGGCGACGGGTGCGGTGGAACCGCTCATGACATGGACCCCTGTCGGCGAGGAGCGCCAGAATAGGCACCGCCCTCCTAGGGTCAACACACCGTGCATAAAATGTTAACGTGACGGGAGATTCGCAGGGCCCCATCATGGTTCTCAAGATCACAGGCGCAAGAAACCAGCCATTTTCGGACATCCGAAAGCGCGCCCTCATGCAGGCTGGCGCGAAGGTGGTCGGACGCGGTCCGACCCGGCCAGACGAAACCGCCTTCCTGGGCCTTTCCGAAGCGGACCTGACCCCCGCCGTCCAGGGGGCCATACGAACCCTGCTGACCGAGGTCGATGACCTGCGCCAGGAGGTGTCTCGGCTGAAGGCCCGCCTGAATCAGGCGGAGATCCTGGCCGACCAGGACCCCCTCACGCCGGCCCTCAACCGCCGGGCCCTGATGCGGGAACTCGAACGCATCCGGACCTTCAGCCATCGCTACGGATCGCCGGCGGCGTTGGTCTATATCGACCTCGACGACTTCAAGAGCGTCAATGACCGGTTCGGCCATGCGGCGGGGGACGAGGCGCTCCGCGCAGTCGCCGACCGTCTCCGCAGCCAGATGTCCGGGCCGGACCTTGTGGCCCGGATTGGCGGCGATGAATTCGCGGTCGTGTTCGGCCAGGTGACCCTTGCCGGCGCCGAGGCCCGCGCCCGAAGCCTGGCCCGGTTCCTGGAGTCGGCACCCATCCGGTTCGGCGAATGGTCAGCACCCATCCACGTGTCCTTTGGCGTGAGCGAGATCACCCCGGACCTGGAGCCCGAAGAGGTGGTCGCCCGCGCGGATGCGGCCATGTACGCCCGGCGGCGGGAACGGCGCGGCTAGGGAGAAACCCCGACCGGGCCAGGTTCACGAGATGATGTCGTCAGGCGATGATATCTGGAGTCATCTGGTCCTTGATCCGCTGGATGTCGTCCTTCAGGGCCAGCTTCTTTCGCTTGAGCCTGCCGATCACAAGCATGTCTGGCATGGGAGCCTGGCCGATGGCCTGGATGGCGACCTCCAGGTCATTGTGATCCAGCTGAAGCTCGGCCAGACGCCTGCGGATCGCGGGCTCCTCGGCCTCCGTCGGAAGGCCTCCCCTCATCCTTTCCCTCCCCTTCCGGGTGAGGGCGCCCGCAGACCGGGCAGGCCCGACGACAAGATGTGCATGTGGCGATCCTGGAACTACGAAGAGCCCAAATGCAATCTTATGTGATCTGACAGCCCGCGCCAGCGGGTGTTCACTGCTTTCAGTCGAATGGAAGGAGACCCTAAGTCATGTCCATAGACGGTCGCATCCGCGAACTCAGCCGCAGGCACCTGTCCCTGGAAACCCAGCTCCAGGACGCCCTCATCCATCCCAGCTCTCAGGACGAAGAGATCCGCGAGATCAAACGGCGAAAGCTGCGCCTCAAGGAAGAGCTCGAACGCCTTAGGGCCGGGACTCGATCCGCCGCCTGAAGCCGGGATCAGGCGTCGTCGTCCGTCCGGGGCCAGGGCTCGGCTCCGGTTTCCGCGGCGGGCTCCAGGGTCGGCCCCTCCGGCTCGACAATCCCCTTTCGGGCATTGTCACGGATACGCTTGTCCGCGGCTTTTCGGACGATGTCATCCAGCTCAAGCTGGGTCGACAGTCCCAGGCTGACCGGATCCACCGGCTTGATGTTGGCAGAGTTCCAGTGGGTGCGGTTGCGGACCTGGTCGATGGTGGCCTTGGTGGTCCCCAACAGGCGCGAAATCTGGGGGTCGGTCACCTCGGGGTGGTTGCGCACGAACCAGGCGATGGCATCCGGGCGGTCCTGCCGTCGGGAAACGGGCGTGTAGCGCGGTACCTTCTTGGTCGGCTTCAAGTGCTCAGCATGACGGCTCTTAAGGGCCACCATCCGGCGCTTGGGATCCTGCTGGGCGGCGTCAATTTCCTCGCGGGAGAGTTGGCCATTGGCGATCGGATCCGCGCCGCGGATATCCCGGGCGACCTCGCCGTCGGCGATACCCTTCACTTCAAGGGGATGGAGCCCACAGAAATCGGCGATCTGCTCGAAGGTCAGAGACGTATTGTCGACCAGCCAGACAGCGGTCGCCTTCGGCATCAGAATGTCGGCCATGAAGGTCTCCTGAAATGACGGCGCCCGACCTTGCGGCCGGGCGCTGCGTTAAGCCGGAAGACGTATACTCCTGAATCCGGTCCTCAGTCGAGAGGGCGACGATCGAGGATGCGCAGGCCGTATCCCGCCGACCCCGGAAGGACGGTGGCCGAATTGGTCAAAAGAACCATGTCGCGGACACCGAGGTCGATCAGGATCTGCGCGCCCACGCCATAGTCACGCAGGACATTGGCCCCATGGTCAACCTCGGGATCGGCGCCGTAGCGCTCGGAGAGCCAGGCCGGATTGGTGTCGCTGATGAAGACGGCAACGCCGGCGCCGTCCTCTGCTGCGATCTTCTCCAGCGCCTGCTGGACGAACGTGTTCCGGCCCCCTCCGGCACCCAGCATGTCGGCCGCCAGGTCCAGGCGGTGCATGCGGACCAGGGTCGGACGGTCAGGTTCGATCCGGCCCCGGGTCAGCACCAGGTGCTCGGTGCGGTCCAGGATGTTCCGGTAGATCACCATCCGGAAGCGGCCGCCGAAGGCGCTGTCGATCGGGGTCTCCAGCACCCGCTCCACCTGGCGCTCGGTGCGCCGGCGATAGGCGATGAGGTCGGCGATGGTGCCAATCTTCAGGCCGTGGGTCTGGGCGAAGACGATGAGGTCGGGCAGGCGGGCCATGGACCCGTCGTCCTTCATGATCTCGCAGATCACGCCCGCCGGGTTCAGGCCCGCAAGGCGCGAAATGTCGACGGCGGCCTCGGTGTGGCCAGCCCGGACCAGGACGCCACCGTCCCGGGCGACGAGGGGGAAGACATGGCCCGGCGAGACAATGTCGTCGGCGCCCTTGGTGGGGTCGACCGCAACGGCGATGGTGTGGGCCCGGTCATGCGCCGAAATGCCCGTGGTCACGCCCTCGCGGGCTTCGATGGAGACCGTGAAGGCGGTACCGTGACCCGACTGGTTGTCCGCCGACATCGGGGGCAGGCGCAGATGGCGCGACCTTTCCCCGGTGATGGACAGGCAGATCAGGCCGCGGGCGTGCTTGGCCATGAAGTTGATCTGCTCCGGCGTGGCGAACTGGGCCGGGATGATGACATCGCCCTCGTTCTCGCGGTCCTCGGCGTCGACCAGGATGTAGGGGGCGGCCATTGCGGGCGTCCTCGATGATGTCCTCGATCGGGGAAATGGCGGACTCGCCTGCTGAGGCCGGGGCACCGGTGACGAGATAGGGGCGCTTCATGACGTGAACCTCATCCTTGCAAACTGGACGACCTGGGCTGCGACGGTGTCGAGCTGCCAGGCGTCGCGGGGCTCCAGGGGCCGGCCGTCGGGGCCAAAGGAGTCGGAATTCACGCTCATGGCGGCACCGAAGGGGGTCGGCCAGCCACGCATGGCGTGGATGATGGAACGGACGGCGGTGAGGGTCGTGCCCGCTGCCTGCAAGCCGGCGGAGGTGACGATCACACCGACTGCCCGCTCCGAGAAATACGGACGCGCGTCGTCGTGAAGAAGCTCCAGCGTATCCAGGGCGTTCTTCATCACCCCGGAGAGCGAGCCGTGGTAGCCGGGCGTCGCGATGATCAGGCCATCTGCGCCCCGGATGATCTCGGCCATCTCGGCCTGTCGTGGGGTTGGCCCCCCCGGGCGCGGATCATAGATCGGCAGCTCGGCCAGGAAGTCCCCGCCCACCAGGCGGGTGCGGGCGCCAAGGGCCTCGGCGGCACCGAGGGCGGCGGCCAGGGCCCGCTCGGTACTGGAACCGGGCCGGGTGGTGCCGCCCAGGCCAACGATCAGGGGCGCGCCATCGCTCATGTACGCGCCTCGAACACCGACTTCAGCTCTGTCTTCAGGATCTTGCCGTTGGCGTTGCGTGGCAGGGGCTCGGGCCAGAAGCGGACCTCGACCGGGACCTTGAAGGCCGCCAGTCTCTCGCGCACCCACTGCCTCAGTTCGGCCTCGCCGGCGGTTCCGCCAGGCTTCAGGTGCACCACTGCGGCGGGCTCCTCTCCGAGGGTCTTGTGGGGAACCCCGACCAGGGCGGCGTCCATCACGTCCGGATGGTCGTAGAGCACGTTCTCGACCTCGACGCAGTAGATGTTCTCGCCGCCGCGGATCAGCATGTCCTTGGCCCGGTCGACGATGAAGAGGAATCCCTCCTCATCCAGGCGGGCCAGGTCCCCGGTGCGCAGCCAGCCGTCCTGGAAGGTCTCGGCCGTGGCCTCGGGCTTGTTCCAGTAGAGCTTCACAACCTGCGGGCCCTTGACCCAGAGCTCGCCCACCGCGCCGACGGGCAGCAGGGTGACGCCGTCCCCGGGATCGCGGATCTGCATGTCGCCGACAGGCGCGGCGGGGCCGGCGCTGTCGGGCCGGGCCTCGTAGTCCTTGCCCGTGTGGCTGGTGAAGGTGGCCGTGGTCTCGGTCATGCCCCAGCCATTGCCGGGCGCCGAGCCCGGGAAGACCTCGACGATCCGCCGGACCAGTTCCGGCGCCGAGGGCGCCCCGCCGTAGGAGACCGACACCAGGGAGGACAGGTCGTACTTCGCCCGGGCTGGATGCTCGATCAGCTGCCAGGCGATGGTGGGCACGCCGCCCGTGGCGTCGATGCGCTCGCGCTCGATGATCTGCATGGCCTGCTCGGCCTCCCAGCGGCGCATGAGCACGATCTTGCCGCCAGCGTTCATGGTCGGGCCGAGGGTGGCCGACAGACCGGTGGCGTGGAACAGGGGCACCACCAGCAGGGAGCTGCGCTGGGGCAGCTTGTGGGGGTCGCTCTCGGGCAGGGGCTGGCCCGCCCGCAGGAAGTTGCGCGCAGCAGCGATGCCGCCGGTCAGTACGTTGGCGGTCATGTTGCGGTGGGTGCCCAGGGCGCCCTTGGGCCGGCCCGTGGTCCCCGAGGTGTAGAGGATGGTGGCGTCGTCGTCGGGGGCGATATCGACATCCGGAAGGGCAAGGTCCGGCAGGTCTTTCCAGCTGTTGACCGGCCCGATCACCGTCTCCAGCCGCCGCACCCGGCCCGTCGCCTCCACACCCTCGGACAGGCGGGCGACATAGATGCGCTCCAGGTCGGGCAGGCCCGCCAGGTGGGGCAGGATGCGCTCGAGCCGCTCGTCGTCGACGATGACGATCCGGGTCCCGGAGTCGGCGAGGCCGTACTCCAACTCGGCACCGGTCCACCAGCCGTTCAGGGGGGTCACAATGGCGCCGGCGAGGACCCCGGCATAGAAGGCCACCGGCCATTCCGGGAGGTTGCGCAGGATCACCGCCACCCGGTCGCCCTTGCGCACACCGTCAGCCTGCAGCTGGCGGGCCAGGGTGATGGCGGCACGGGCGAAGGCCTCGTAGGTCGCCCGGTCGTCCTCGTAGACCAGGAATTCCCGGGGCCCGAAGGCCCGGGCGTTCAGGAAGATGTCGCGCAGGGTCGGCGGCGCATTCTTCCAGACCCGCTGCACGACGCCACGGATCTCCATCTCCTCCATCTCGTAGCGCTGACCCGACGCCGTCAGGCGCGCATGCGCCTCGTCGATCGACAGTACGGGCCATTCGGGAGTGGAGTCTGACGACATGAGGCGGATCTCGGAGAAAGGGGCGGGTGGGTGAGGACCCTGAGGGCCTGACGCCGCAGCGATCAAGTCAAAAAGGAAGGGGACGCCCCGAAGGACGCCCCCCCGTTTCAGGTCTGCGTGACGGCTCAGGCCGACGCGGCGTCGCGCACTGTGCGGGCGTACTCGTCTTTCATCTCGGCCAGCTCCTTGGAGAACCTCTCCTGGGCGTCCTCGCGCAGGCGCGGGATGTGGTACTTGGGGAAGAGGTCGTTGTCGGGCACGTAGTCCTTCAGCACCTGCTTGGCCAGGGTCACCTTGTGCACCTCAGTCGGGCCGTCGGCGATGCCCATGACCAGCGAACTGGTCACCATATTCATGAAGGGCATCTCGTTCGAGACCCCCAGGGCGCCGTGCAGGTGGGCGGCCTTGGTGGCGATGTCGTTGTAGACCTTGGGCATGGCCACCTTGATGGCGGCGATGTCCTTGCGGACCAGGTTGTAGTCCTTGTGCTTGTCAATCAGCCAGGCCGTCCTCAGCACGAGGAGGCGGAAGCTCTCCAGGGCGATCCAGGAGTCTGCGATCTGCTCCTGGACCATCTGCAGGTCGGCCAGCCGGCCGTCCCGGGTGGTGCGCGAGACCGCCCTCTGGCACATCAGGTCCAGGGCGTGCTTGCAGGCGCCGACCGTGCGCATGGCATGGTGGACCCGGCCGCCGCCCAGCCGGACCTGGGCGATGACAAAGGCCGCGCCCCGCTCGCCCAGCAGGGCGTCGTAGGGGATGCGAACGTCCTTGTACTCGACATAGCCCTCGCTCCCGCTGCCGATCTCGCCGCCGCCGCCGTTGGCGACATTGCGGATGATCCGGACCCCGGGGGTGTCCGTGGGCACCAGGAAGATGGAGGTGCGACGGTAGGGGTCCTTCGCGTCAGGGTCGGTGATGGCGTAGACCACCAGCACCTTGGCCCAGCGAGCATTGGTCGAATACCACTTCTCGCCATTGATCACCCACTCGTTGCCGTCCAGCACCGCCCGGGTGCGGAAGGTCAGGGGATCAGAGCCGCCGGTGGGCTCGGACATGGAGAAGGCCGAGCGGATCTCGCCGTTCAGGAGCGGCCAGAGATACTGCTCCTTCTGCTTGTCCGTGCCGTAGTGGGCAATGATCTCGGCATTGCCGGTGTCCGGCGCCTGGCAGCCGAAGATGGTGGGGGCCAGGCCGTTGCGGCCCAGCTTCTCGTTCATCAGGCCCAGCTTCAGCTGGCCATAGCCCTGGCCGCCGAGTTCCGGACCGAGGTGACAGGCCCAAAGGCCCTGGGCCCTTACCTTGTCCTGCATGGGCTTGATGAACTTCTCCCGGCCCAGGGGGCCATGGGCGGCCATGCCCAGATGGCTGAGGGGTTCGACCTCCTCACGCATGAAGTCCTCGATCCAGTCGAGCTTCTTCTGGAATTCAGGATCCGTCTCGAAGTCCCAGGCCATGTCGTTCCTCCAGTGCGCTGTTGTGCAGCTTGGTGTTTCACCAACTATCGGACCGTAGGGCCGATTGCGCAACGCCAGCCTTTGCGAAATGGGCCCCGGCGGCGCAAGATCGCCGCAGACTCCTAAAGGCAAGGAAATGCCATGACCCACCCGCAAGCCCTCGGTTTTTCCCCCGCCCGCCTCGCCAACATCGACAGGTTCCTGGAGGAAAAGTACCTGGCGACCGGGCGGCTGCCGTTCGCTCATCTCCAGGTCATCAGGGGCGGCGACCTGGTCCACGAGACCGTCCAGGGCCTGGCCGACCGCGAGCGCGGCCGCGCCGCCAGCCGCGACGACGTGCACCGCATCTATTCCATGACCAAGCCGATCACGAGCCTGGCCTTCATGATGCTGGTCGAGGAGGGCAAGGTCGCCCTGGACGACCCTGTGTCGCGGTTCATCCCGGAATGGAAGGACCTGGCGGTCTTCTCGGCCGGGACCGGACCCTACCTGACCACGCCGCCGGCTCGGCCCATGCAGATGGTCGACCTGCTGCGCCACACCGCCGGCCTGACCTACGGCTTCCAGACGAGGACGAACGTGGATGCGGCCTACCGCAGGCTGAAGATCGCCGACGCCCACGGCCCGCTCGACATGCAGGGCTTCGTCGACGCCCTTGCCCGCCTGCCGCTGGAGTTCTCGCCAGGCGAGGCCTGGAATTACTCAATCGCCACGGACGTCCTCGGCGTGCTGGTCGAGAGGATCTCCGGCCAGGCCTTCGAGGCTTTCCTGAAGGCCCGGATCCTGGACCCCCTTGGCATGGGAGAGACCGGATTCTCCGTCCGGGCCGACCAGGCCGACCGGTTCTCAGCCTGCTACGCACCCACGCCGGAAGGCGGCCTGACCCTGCAGGATGATCCCCGCACCAGCGCCTACCTGACCCCGCCCGGCTTCCACTCCGGCGGCGGCGGGCTGGTCTCCACGGCAGACGACTACATGAAGTTTTGCCGCATGCTGGTGAACCACGGCGAGCTGGGAGGCCATCACCTGGTCGCCCCGGCCACCCTCCGGCTGATGGCCTCGAACCACCTGCCCGGCGGGCAGGACCTGACCATGCTGTCCCGCTCGCTCTTCTCGGAGGCCACCAACGCCGGCGTGGGCTTCGGCCTCGGCTTCGCCGTCACCTTCGACCCGGTGCGGGCCATGCTGACCTCGAGCCCCGGCGAGTACTATTGGGGCGGTGCCGCCTCCACGGCTTTCTGGATCGATCCGGTCAAGGACGTGGCGGTCGTCTTCATGACCCAGCTCATGGGGTCATCGACCTATCCCATCCGCCGGGAGCTCAGGACCCTGGTCTACTCGGCCCTGATGGAGCCCTGAGGCCAGCTCAGGGCGTATCCACCCGCGGCGGCGAGACGACGACTGCCGCAGATACCTCGCCCTGGGTCGGCGCGAAGGCGGCCAGCAGGCTGGAATTACGCCAGTCGCCCCAGCGGTACCAGGCCAGGGCCAGCAGGGCCGAGGCGATGGAGCCGATCGGGAAGCTGATCCAGACCGCGTCGGCCCCCAGCCAGGGCTGGAGCAGGGTCGCCACGGGAATCCGGATCCCCCACATGGCAATGATCATGGCGATCAGGGGCGGCCAGACTGATCCGGTCGCCCGGACGATGCCCGACAGGATGAAACTCATGCCGAAGGGGATGAAGCCCCACAGCACGAAGAAGTTGATGTGCTGGGCAATGGCGATGGAGGGACTGCCCTCCGGCAGGAACAGGCGGGGCGCCAGGGGGCCGGCGGCGTAGATCAGCAGGATCGGAAGGGCGCTGAGCAGGGCGGTGTAGCCGATCCCCGTGCGGGCGATCTGGTCGAGCCGGTCCATCCGTCCGGCACCGACGTTCTGGGCCGCCATGGACGAGACAGACATGCCCAGGGCCATGGCCGGCATCTGGACATAGGCCCACATCTGCATGGCCACGCCGTAGGCCGCCGCCGTGGTCGACCCATAGCTGTTGACAAAGCTGGTCATGGTCAGGGCGGCAAAGGACATGATGAACATCTGCAGGCCCATGGGCAGGCCCTTGAAGACCAGGCTCCGGATGATGGCCGGGTCCGGGATGAGATAGTGCAGTTCGCCCCGCCTCGGGATCAGGATGGAGTCCCGGCGCTGCAGCCAGAGGATGATCGAGGCCAGGGTGATCCCCTGGCAGATCAGGGTGGCCGAGGCCGATCCGGCTATGCCCATCTTCGGGAAGGGCCCGAAGCCCGTGATCAATATGGGGTTGAGGATCACCTCCATGGAGATGGCCATCAGGGCGAAGAAGAAGGGCGTCCGCGAGTCCCCGGTTCCCCTTTGTGCCATCTGCACGAAGGAGAAGAAGTACATGATGGGGATCGCCATGAAGATGACCCGCAGGTAGGTCGTGGCGTCTGCCCTTGCGTCCGCCGGGGTGCCCATGGCCGCCAGTATGCCCGGCGTGGCCAGGAACCCCGTGAGCCCGACGAGCAGGGAGATGACCAGGAAGAAGATGATGCAGGTGCCCACGACCCGCTTGGCGAGGTCGCGATTACCCGACCCGATCGCCTGCCCGATCAGCAGGTTGGCGGACATGGAGACCCCGAACATGGCCCCCATCATCAGGAAGAAGACCTGGTTGGCGTTGGTGGTCGCCGTCAGGGCGGCAGGGCCCAGGACATGGCTGACCCAGAAGGCGTTGGACGTGCCGCTGAGCGACTGAAGGATATTGGTGCCCAACACGGGCAGGGCGAAGGTGACCAGGGTCGGGCCGATGGGACCCGTCGTCAGGTCGGGCATCCCGGGACGCCGACCGGGACCCCCGGGACCGAAACCACCCGGGCCCCCGGGACCGCCGGGACCCCCTGGCCCCCTGGGCGGGCCGCCGCCGAAAGCGCCTAAGGGGCCTTCACGTCTGACGACCGCCGCCTCCATGCCCTGGACTTCCCTGATCTGTGGCCCTGTCTCCCGCCGGGAGGCCGCGACCGGGACCGTCCCGCGGCGGGGCGACCCTTGTTGAGTCGACACCCTAGGCCCGCGAGTCTGCAGTCTCAACCCGCTGGCCGGATTCCCTTGGCCAGCGAACGCCGCTAGGGAAGGCACTGAGGCGCACAGAAATGGGTCAGCAGATGAAACTCATCGTCACGGGCGGCGCAGGATTCATCGGATCGGCCGTGGTCCGCCAGGCGGTCGGCGACGGCCGCCAGGTCGTGAATCTCGACGCCCTCACCTACTCCGCCAGCCTGGACAATGTGGCCTCGGTCGCCGCCTCGGCGGACTATGCCTTCGAGCGGGCCGACATCTGCGACGCCGCCGCCGTGGCCGCCATCTTCGAGCGCCACCAGCCGGACGCCCTCATGCACCTGGCGGCCGAAAGCCACAACGACCGGGCTATCGACGGGCCCATCGACTTCGTACGCACCAATGTCCTGGGGACCGCCGTCCTGCTGGAGGCGGCGCGACTCTACTGGTCCGCCCTGCCCACGGGCCGGCGCGAGGCCTTCCGTTTCCACCATGTCTCGACGGACGAGGTCTTCGGGGCCCTGGGCGAGTCCGGTGCGTTCAGCGAGGCCACGCCCTACGACCCCAACTCCCCCTACTCCGCCTCAAAGGCCGGCGCCGACCACCTGGTGAGGGCCTGGGGCCGGACCTACGGCCTGCCGGTGGTGATCACCAACTGCGCCAACAATTACGGCCCCTTCCAGTTCCCGGAAAAGCTGATCCCCACCGTGGTGGTGCGGGCCCTGGAGGGCAAGACCATCCCGGTCTATGGCGACGGGCGGCAGGTCCGCGACTGGCTGCACGTGGACGACCACGCCGAGGCCCTGCTCACCGTGCTGGACCGCGGCCGGCTGGGCGAGACCTACTGCATCGGCGGCGACTCCACCCGCCGCAACATCGAGGTCGTGCGCATGCTCTGCGAGGCCCTGGACCGCCATGCCCCGGCCAACACCCCGCACGCCGACAAGATCACCTTCGTCACCGACCGGCCGGGCCACGACTTCCGCTATGCGATCGACGCCTCGAAGATCCGCGACGAACTGGGCTGGACCCCCCGCACACCCGTCCCCCAGGGCCTGGACGAGACCGTGCGCTGGTACGTCGAGAACCAGACCTGGTGGCAGGCCATCCGCGACCGCGGCTTCGCCTCCGAACGCCAGGGCCTGTCAGGCGGCGGGTAAGGGTTCGGGGGCGGGCTCCGGGGCGACGACCTCGGCGGGGCGGTCCTTCAGGGCGCGGAGTTCGCGATAGATCGTCACGGTCAACACAACCAGGAAGATCGCCTGCAGGATCGAGATGACGAAGTTCAAGATCAGCAGCAGGCCCCCTAGCAGGCTGAAGGCGGTGTCGGGGTCGCTCTCCAGCGGCAAGCTCGTCAGCAGGGACGCCGGCAGGAAAGCAATCGCCGAAAGAACGTAGAGCCCCAGCAGGCGCCAGCGGTTGTCACGGGTCAGGTCCCGGCTGCGCTGGATCGACTCGCCGACGTCCTTGC
>CAIZKE010000102.1 GCA_903933475.1 uncultured Alphaproteobacteria bacterium
AAGGCCGCAACCCCAATCGTCGTCGCCACCCGGGGGAGGGGCGTGATGTCCGCCGTGAGCGCGAAGAGGTTGACCGAGAAGCCCTGGTGCGCGGCCATGACCAGGCACAGGAGCGACACGGCGATCCAGACGCTCGACGTGTGCAGGACGGCGGGGAGGGCGAGCGCGAGAAGGGCGCACACCAGCATGGTCAGCCGCCGCGCCGTCGTGGGCGCCATTCCTCCGGTGAGGAGACGGCTCGAGGCAAGGCCGCCCGCCAGGCCGCCGAGTGCCGTCATGCCCGCGATCACGGCCAGGGGCATGCCAACTTCGCTCAGGCCGAGGCCGAACTCGCGGCGCAGCAGGTCCGGCATCCAGAACACCAGGAACCAGTACATCTGATCCGAGAAGACCTTCCCGCCCGCAACGGCCCAGGTGGCGCGGTCCGCCAGGACGGCGCGGACGCTGACGCGGGGGTCCGCTGCAGGAGACTCCGCCTCGGCAGTCACGGGCTCCATGATCCAACGCGAACACAGCATCCATCCCACGACCCAGATCGAGCCCAATCCACCAGCAATCAGGAAGGTGACGCGCCAACCAAAGGCCAGGGCCAGGATGGGGACCAGGATCGGAATGAGCATGGCACCGAGGCTGCCGTAGACATTCATCGCTCCAAGGGCCAGGGCCCGCCCGGACGCAGGAAAGAAGGTGGCTATGGCCTTGATCGTCGCCGGCGTCCCGATGGCCTCGGTCGCCCCCAGCCAGATGCGGACGCCGGTGAACTGGCCTACCGTATGGACCACCCCATGCGCCATGGCCGCCAGGCTCCAGGTCCCGACCCCGATGGGAAACGCCGACCGAAGACCGACCCGGTCCACAAACCAGCCTGCGCCAATCAGCCCGAAGGCCGCCGCCATCTGGAACACCGACGCCATCTGCCCGTAGGTGTAGTCAGACCACCCCAGATCGGCCTGTAGCAGCGGCTTCATCAGGGAGATCAACTGCCGATCCGCACTGTTCAGGAAACCGGCGGCCACCAGGAAGGCCATGATCGCCACCTGGCGGTTCCAGTGAAGGCGCGGCGGCATTTTTGACCCTCCAGTGCCTGTCCCCGCGACGGTCGGGCGTCTCTTCCCAGAAGCCGAGTTCAGCCCGCTGGGCCACAGGTTTTTCACGGGCACTCAGCTCGGCCGCCGTCCCGATGGCGACAGCCATCAGGCCGTATGAATAGGACACTGGTGTGAAGGAAGCCGGGATCCTGGCGTCAACAATGCCTGCTTTCCGCCGGGTTCCCAGGGTGCAGGCCGCTTGGCCTGCCTGTATACCGGTATCGCTTTGTGCGCCCCGCAAGGGGAGCAGGTTCAATGAGAGGCTCCGGAATGACAACCGTCACAGGCACGGACGAGGACATGCATCCGACCGGCGAGGACCGGGCCTGGAGCGAGAGCTACTACTTCAACTTCGTCGACCCGAAGACCGGTGTAGGGATGTTCACCCGCATGGGCTTCCGCCCCGGGAACGGATGGGCCGACGCCCTGCACGCCGTCTACCTGGGCGGCAGCCGGGTGGCCTTCACCTATGGCCGGCGGGACATCGGCAGGGACCTTTCCGCCTATGACGGCGACCTGAAGGTCGGGAACCTGGCCCTGGCCTGCGAGGACCCCTTCCGGCGCTGGACCGTCCGCTATGAGGGCCCGGCACAGGACATCCCCGACGGGGCCATACTGATGACCCGGGCCAAGCTCCGCCCCGAGGGCTGGCACACTCCCGCCCACCTCTCCATGCAGGTGGATGTCGAGGCCCTGACCGAGCCGCATTTCGCCGCCCGGGGCGCCCACGGCCACTTCGAGCAGAGCCTGCGCGCCACAGGCCGCCTCACCATCGGCGGGGAGGAGATCGCCTTCGACGGCTTCGGGGTGCGGGACAAGTCCTGGGGCCCGCGCAACTGGAGCGGATCGTCCACCGGAACGTCGGGAGCCGCCTCTGCCGGGCCGGTTCTCTCGACACCGGCTGTGCCCAATCCCTTTGTCTTCTGGTTCTCCATGAACTTCGGGGCGGGGACCTCGCTGGGCGGCTCCTGCTTCCGCCGGGCGGACGGCGCCATGCTGGGCTCGGGCTGGATCCAGGATGAGGAGGGGATGGACACCCTGGAGGCCGTCCGCGTCGAGACCACCTTCCGGCCGGGCTCCATCCTCCACGAGACGGTGTCGATGGTCGCCCGCACGGGCCGGGGGCGCGAACTCCGCATCGAGGGCCAGGTGATCAACATGTGCCCGACCAAGATCCCCTTCCCGGGGGGTGCCACCTTCGTCAACGAGGGCCTGGCCCGGTTCACGATGGAGGGCCAGGAGGGCTTCGGCATCGCCGAGTCCTGGCACAACGTCACCGAGTAGGACGGGTTCGCCGGTCGCCCCAGGCGCCCGCCTTTACCGGCTCCATGCTTTCCGCGCTTCCGGTTCGTAGCCGGATGTGCTGCAGTCCGGCGAAACAGGGGGAGGCCACCATGCAGGAAATGACCGTCCGCGAGGACATTCCACTCGCCGCCGA
>CAIZKE010000103.1 GCA_903933475.1 uncultured Alphaproteobacteria bacterium
GCGGCCTGGGCGATGTCCTGGGGCAGGCCGGGCTTCTTCACCGGCTGGGCGATCTGGGCGTTCTGGGCCACCAGGGCGGCCATCTGGTCGGCGGCATCCCGGGTCATGCCCATGGTGGCGCCGAAGATGGAGGTGGCAATCAGGCCGGGGCAGATGGCGTTGACCCGGATACCCTGGGGCGAGAGCTGGGCGGCGGCACAGCGGCTCATGTGGACCACTCCGGCCTTGGCCGTGGAATAGGCGATCGGGCCCCAGCCCGCCTGCAGGCCGGCGATGGAGGCGGTGTTGATGATCGACCCGCCACCACGCTTCAGCATGGCGGGAACCGCATGCTTCATGCCCAGGGCCGGGCCCCGGACCAGGATGTCGAAGATCCAGTTCCAGCCGTCGGCGGTGACCTCGGTAATGGCCCCCATCCGGTCCGAGATGCCGGCATTGTTGAACTGGATGTCGAGGCCGCCGAAGGCGCTCTCGGCCAGGGCCACGGCCGCGACGATGTCCGCCTCTGCGGTCACGTCGCAGCGGGCATAGCGCACCGCGTCCGGGAACCGGCGCTCAAGCATGGCGCCCTTCTCGTCCTGGACGTCGGCGGCGATCACCTTCGCCCCCTCCGAGATAAAGAGCTCCAGGGTTCCCAGGCCGATGCCCGAGGCTGCCCCCGTGATCATCGCCACCTTGCCGTCGAGCCTTCCAGCCATGTCCGTTCTCCTGTCCGAAAAGCGTCAGTCGCCGAGGGTGACGACAACCTTGCCCATGGCCTTGCGGCTGCCCAGGTGGGCGATGGCGTCGGCGGCCTTCGCAAAGGGGAAGCGCTCGGAGACGTAGGGCTTGATCTTGCCCTGGGCGTAGAGGTCGATGAGTTCCAGGTTGGCCTTCTGGAAGAGGTCCGGATTGCGGGCCGTCCAGTTGCCCCAGATCACGCCCACGATGTCGCAGCCCTTCAGCAGGGGCAGGTTCAGGGGGATGCGGGGGATCTCGCCAGCAGCGAAGCCGATTACGAGATAGCGGCCTTCCCAGGCAATGGAGCGCAGGGCCGGTTCGGCGTAGTCGCCGCCGATGGCGTCGTAGATGACGTTCGCGCCCGTCTCGCCGCAGGCCTCCTTGAACAGCTGGGACAGCTGCTTCTGGCCGTCGCGGTCAAAGGGGCCCCGACCGTAGACCACGCCGGATTCGGCGCCGTGGCGGATGGCGAGGTCGACCTTTTCCTGGGTGGAGCAGGCAGCGATGACCCGGGCGCCCATGGCCTTGCCCAGCTCGACGGCCGCCAGGCCGACGCCGCCGGCCGCGCCGAGGACCAGCATGGTCTCGCCGGCCTTCAGGTGACCCCGGTCCTTCAGGGCGTGGTAAGAGGTGCCGTAGGTCAGGATGAAGGCGGCGGCCTCATCGTAGGGCATGGCGTCCGGGATCGGGGTCAGGCGCCCGGCGGGGGCGACGATCTCCTCGACCAGGCCGCCATGGCCGATCTGGGCCAGGACGCGGTCACCCACCTTCACCTCGGTGACACCCTCGGCGATCTCGGTGACGATGCCCGAAACCTCGCCACCCGGGGCGAAGGGCCGCGGGGGCTTGGACTGGTACTTGTCCTCGATGATCAGGACGTCCGGGAAGTTGATGCCGACGGCCTTGACCTGCACGCGCGCACTGCCTGGGCGGAGGGCGGGGGCGGCGATGTCCTCGATCACCAGGGTTTCGGGGCCGCCGACAACCTTGCTCAGGACCGCTTTCATGTCTCTCTCCCCCAATTTTTGGCGCGCGTGGCGATAGCCGCGCACGCTAGCCCAGCCGTCCTGCGCGCGGAAGCCGTCGGGGCCAAAGAATCAGCGGATTTGGCGGGCGCCCCGGCCTCGCCTATAGTCCCGGCTCCTTTCGCCGAGGCTTCCGTGACCATCACCCTTGACCTTTCCCGGTCCCGAGACGCCGCAGCCGCCGCCCCGGCGCGGCGACCGAACCTGACGGGCCTGACCCGGCCGGCCCTCGTGGCCGCGCTGGAGGCGGGCGGCTTGGTGCAGGCCAGCAAGGCAAAGATGCGGGCCTCCCAGCTCTGGCGATGGATGCACCACTACGGGGTCACGGACTTTGCCCTGATGACCGACGTGGCCAAGGAACTGCGGGCGGCTCTCTCCGACGCCTACGACCTGTCGCGCCCGGAGGTGGTCGAGCGCCAGGTCTCCGTGGACGGGACCCGGAAGTGGCTGATCCGCATGGCGCCCGGCGTCGAAGTCGAGACTGTCTACATCCCGGACGTCGGCCGGTCCGGTGCCCTGTGCGTCTCCAGCCAGGTCGGCTGCACCCTGAACTGCACCTTCTGTCATACAGGCACCCAGCCTCTGGTGCGCAACCTGACGGCGGCCGAGATTGTCGCCCAGGTCCAGGTGGCCCGGGACGAACTGGGCGAATGGCCCTCTCCCAAGGAGGATCGCCGGCTCTCCAACATCGTCTTCATGGGCATGGGCGAGCCGCTCTACAATCTCGACAGCGTGGCGGACGCCATCGACATCATCGCCGACAACGAGGGGATCGCCATCTCCCGCCGGCGGATTACCGTCTCCACCTCGGGGGTCGTACCGGAGCTCAAGGCCCTGGGCGAGCGCACCCAGGCCATGCTCGCCATCTCACTTCACGCCACGAACGACGCCCTGCGCGACGAGTTGGTGCCCATCAACCGGAAGTATCCCATCGCCGAACTGCTCGCCGGAATCCGGGCCTATCCGGGCCTGAGCAACGCCCGCCGCGTGACCTTCGAGTACGTCATGCTCAAGGGGGTAAACGACAGCCCCGCCGAGGCCCGGGCCCTGGTGAACCTGCTGGCCGGCGTCCCGGCCAAGATCAACCTCATCCCCTTCAACCCCTGGCCCGGCAGCCCCTATGTCTGCTCAGACTGGGGGGCCATCGAGGCCTTCGCCGCTGTCCTGAACCGGGCGGGCTACGCCTCGCCCATCCGCACCCCCCGGGGTCGCGACATCCTCGCCGCCTGTGGACAGCTCAAGAGCGAAAGCGAGAAGGAGCGGGCGTCTGTGCGCCGCGCCCGGGAACGCGCCGTCGTCGCAGGCGACTCTGCGGTAACCGATCCCCGGGACCCGGACTGAAGGAAGCCCCATGCTGAACGCCCTCTCCTCTCCCGAGATCCTGGCCTTCGCCGCCGGGTTTCCCCTGGCCCTGCTGCACGCCGCAGCCACCCTGGCCATCCTCGTCGCGGGCGCCGGGCTCTACGTCTTGCTGACCCCGCATCGCGAAATCGCCCTGATCCGCGAAGGCAACGCCGCCGCCGCCCTGTCCTTCGCCGGGGTCCTGGCGGGCCTGGCCCTGCCCCTCGCCGCCGCCATGACCGCCTCGGCCTCCCTGCTGGAGATCATCATGTGGGGCGCGCCGACCGTCGTGGTGCAGCTGCTGGTCTTCCGCATCGTCGACGTCATGCTCCATGGGCTTCCCGGGCGAATCCGGGAGGGCGAGATGTCCGCGGCGGTGCTGTTGGCGGGAGCCAAGTTCGCCTCGGCCATCGTGCTCGCCGCTGCTGTCGCGGGGTAGGAGACGGGCGTGCACTTCCCGCGACTCAGCGATTGGCTGGTCTATATCGCCATCATCCTGGCCGTGATCGTCGTGGCGGTCGGCCGGCGTGAGCGCGCGGACGCACCGCCACCGCCACCACCGCCAGCGGCGGGAGAGGGCCTTCCCCTCGGGCCCGCCTCGCCCTTCGACCCCTCGGTCATTGTCGACGCGCCGGCCATGCCGGAGCCGGGTTCCGGGACCGCCTTCTCGATCGACGACCGGGGCGTCTGGATCACCGCCCGACATGTGGTCGACGGCTGCCGCAGGGCAGCGGTGGTCGTGTCCGAGGGCCGCGGCGTAGCCGCAGAAGTCCGCATCGATCCGCACGGCGAGGTCGCCGTACTGACCACGGAGGGCGGATCGGCGCCCCTCCCCATCGCCATTGGCCGGACCCTCAGACGGGGCGAGCGCGCCTATCATCCCGGCTTCCCGCAGGGCCGGCCCGGCGAGGCCACCTCCCGCCTGATCGGTCGGGAGAACATGGTCATCCGTGGCCGTGGGGAACGCACCGAGCCCGTCCTGGTCTGGGCCGAGACCGGACGGACGGACCAGCTTCGGGGAAGCCTGGCGGGCCTGTCCGGGGCGCCGGCCCTGGACGACGCCGGGCGGGTCATCGGCGTGACCGTGGCGGAGTCGCCGCGCCGGGGCCGTATCTACACCACCTCGCCCGAGACCCTCATTGGCGCCCTGCGGTCCGCCAACGAGAAGCCCCAGCCCGGCGCCGTCGGGGAGTCCGTCACCACGGGCAATTACGGGATCGTCGCCGACAGCCTGAGGCGGGACCTGAGGGTGGCCAGGGTCATCTGCCTGGAACCGGCCTGAGCCCTCAGGCCGGGCGGCGGATGAAGTCGAGCCAGACGGGCGCGCAGTCGCCCAGGCGCTTGGCCTCGTAGCGGGTCGGGGAATGGTCTACCGGCGGCTCCCGCCAGTCTGCGGCGCATTGCACGGGCCAGTCGAAGCAGCCGTCGGCGAGGACCGCAGCCAGCATGACATTGGCATAGGCGGCCCAGTCTGTGGCCAGCCTCAGGCGTCCGCCGGGACGCAGGAGCCGGGCGGCTTCGGCGACGAAGGCCGGGCTGAGCAGCCGGCGCTTGTGATGCCGAAGCTTGGGCCAGGGATCCGGGAACAGGACGAACATGCGCTGCAGGCTGGCATCGGGCAGGCGCGACATCAGATCGCGGACGTCGCCGTCATGAATGCGGATATTGGACAGCCCCTGGGCGTCCACATGCCGAAGGGCGCTGGCGACGCCATTGACGAAGGGCTCGGCGCCCAGGATCAGGACATCCGGATGGCGCGCGGCCTGGGCCGCCATATGCTCGCCGCCGCCAAAGCCCACCTCCAGCCAGGTCTCCGCAGCGGCGGGCCAGAGCCGGGCCGGGTCCACCGGACCCTCGGCCGGGGGGCGGAGGGACGGCAGGAGGGAATCCAGGAGGGAGGCCTGCCGCGGCTTCAGCGTCCGCGAGCGGATGCGCCCAAAGGATCGCAGGGGCGGCGGGGTCTCCACGCGGGGGTCAGGCCAGCCCGCGCAGGGCGTCCACCAGATCCGTCCGCTCCCAGGAGAAGCCGCCGTCGGAATCCGGCTCACGCCCGAAATGGCCATAGGCTGCGGTGCGGGCGTAGATCGGCCGGTTGAGGCCCAGGTGCCGCCGGATGGCCGCCGGGGTGGCGCCGCCGATCATCTCGGGCAAGGCCGTCTCCAGCTTGGCGGGATCGATATCGCCCTCGCCGTGCAGGTCGACGTAGAAGCTCAGCGGCACCGAAACCCCGATGGCATAGCTGATCTGGATCGTGCAGCGGCGCGAGAGCCCCGCCGCCACCACGTTCTTGGCGAGGTAGCGGCAGGCGTAGGCGGCCGAGCGGTCGACCTTGGTGGGATCCTTGCCCGAGAAGGCACCGCCGCCGTGGGGCGCAGCCCCGCCATAGGTGTCGACGATGATCTTCCGGCCCGTCAGGCCGGCGTCGCCGTCGGGGCCGCCCTGGACAAAGCGACCGGTCGGATTGACGTGCCAGACCGTATTGCGCGTGAGGAGGCCGTCGGGGAAGACGCCCTCCACCAGGGGGCGGATGGCATCCTGGATCCGGGCGGGGGTGGCGAGCCTCAGGCCGATCCGCCGGGCGTGCTGGGTTGAAATGACGAGCTGGGTGACCTCGACCGGCCGTCCGTTCTCGTAGCGCAGGGTGACCTGGCTCTTGGCGTCGGGCTCGAGGAAATCCATCTCGCCTGAGCGGCGGGCGGCGGCCAGGTGGCGCAGGATCTCGTGCGAATACTGAAGGGTGGCCGGCATGAAGGCCGGGGTCTCGTCGCAGGCGTAGCCGAACATGATCCCCTGGTCGCCTGCGCCCTCGTCCTTGGCGTTGGAGGCGTCGACGCCCTGGGCGATGTCGCCCGACTGGCCGTGCAGGTGAC
>CAIZKE010000104.1 GCA_903933475.1 uncultured Alphaproteobacteria bacterium
CGGGCCAGTAGCCGGGCGCCGATCACGATCTGCACCAGGAGGGGCGGCGATCAGGACTGGCTCGACAAACGGGTTGCGATAGAGGCCCTGCGTCGCCTTAAGCACCGCGACATGCGCCTGTGGCCCCATCACCGCCGTCAGGTGGGTGGCCAGATGTACCAGGATGAAGACGGCCAAACCAACCGCCAGGATCCGGTGGGCGCGGACGAGGGTGAGGGACGCGGTCATGGCTCGCACTCACTCAGGCAGGTAGCGGCCCCCCGGCACTGAGAGGCCGCCTCAAAACATCAGTTCCGCGACGTATCCACCAGCTTGTTCTTGCTGATCCAGGGCATCATGGCGCGCAGGCGGGCGCCCACGTCCTCGATGCCGTGCTCGGAGGCGCGGCGGCGGGTGGCCTTGAAGCTGGGCTGGCCGGCTTCGTTCTCCAGCATGAAGTCGCGCACGAAGCGGCCGGACTGGATGTCCTCGAGCACGCGCTTCATCTCGGCCTTGGTGTCGGCGGTGATGATCCGCGGGCCGGTCACGTACTCGCCGTACTCGGCGGTGTTCGAGATCGAGTAGTTCATGTTGGCGATGCCGCCCTCATAGATGAGGTCGACGATCAGCTTCACCTCGTGCAGGCACTCGAAATAGGCCATTTCTGGGGCGTAGCCCGCCTCGACCAGGGTCTCGAAGCCGGCGCGGATCAGCTCGACCAGGCCGCCGCACAGCACGGCCTGCTCGCCGAACAGGTCGGTCTCGCATTCCTCGCGGAAGGTGGTCTCGATCACGCCCGAGCGGCCGCCGCCGATGGCCGAGGCGTAGGCCAGGCCGAAGTCCAGGGCGTTGCCCGTGGGGTTCTGGTGGATGGCGATCAGGCAGGGCACGCCGCCGCCCTTCTCGTACTCGCCGCGCACGGTGTGGCCGGGGCCCTTGGGGGCGATCATCAGCACGTCCACGCTGGCCTTGGGCTCGATGAGGTTGAAGTGGATGTTCAGGCCATGAGCGAACAGCAGGGCCGCGCCATCCCGCAGGTTGGGGGCGATCTCGGCGTTGTAGATGCCGCGCTGCAGCTCGTCGGGCGCCAGCACCATCAGGGCGTCGGCCCACCTGGCGGCCTCGGCGACGCTCATCACCTTCAGGCCGTCCGCCTCGACCTTGCGGGCGGTGGCGGAGTCGGGCCGGAGGGCGACGGCGACGTTCTTCACGCCGGAGTCGCGCAGGTTCAGGGCGTGGGCCCGGCCTTGCGAGCCATAGCCTACGATGGCGATCTTCTTGTCCAGGATGCGGGCGAGGTCGGCGTCGCGATCGTAATAGACCCGCATGGGCGGTCTCCTTTGGACAAGACGGGCGCAGAGCCCCTCGGGCGCATGCGCGGAAGTGCGGCGCACAAAGGGGAATTTTCCCGCCGCGTCAAGCAAGGCCGGCCCTCCGGGCGATGCGCCGGAGGGCCGGAGGGCCGTCACCAGAAGAGGCTGAAGGCCACCTGGACGATGCGCCCGGTCCACAGGTCCACCAGGACGGCGTCGCGTCCCAGCCGCACCCAGGTGTAGCCGACCGGCGGGATCGGCAGGCCATAGGTCCACCAGGAGTCGATCCGGTAGCGCGGCGTCCACCAGGTCCAGGGCAGGACCTCGCCATAGGACCACCGGCGGTAGGCATAGCCTGGAGGCGCAGCCCAGCGGTCGGCCCGATAGCGGTAGGGCGGGGTCCAGACCGGCGGATACCACCGGGGATCGTAGCGGGGCGGACGTCCGCCCGGATGCGGGGGCGGGCGGGAGCCGCCGGGGCGGTAGCCGTCGGGCCTGTATCCATCGGGCCTGTATCCATCGGGCCTGTATTCATTGGGGCGATAGCCGTCCGGCCAATACCGATCAGGCCGGTAGCCGCCGCTTCCGTAGCCCCCATTCCTGTAATCATCATAGCGACGTTGGTCGCGGCGGTCGCCGTCCCGGTCTGGCTGGCGGTCCGGCCGGGAGTCGGGGCGCGAGTCGGGGCGGGGCGGAGGACGGGTATCGGGCCGGGGGTCGGGCTGCACGTCCCGGGGCTGGCCATAGCGCCCCCAAGCCTCGGGCCGGGCAGGGCCCCGGGGGTCCGGGCCGGCCATGGGCGGAGCGGGCGGCACCGGCGCAGCGAAGGTCGCGGGAGGCAGCGGGTCCCGCATGGCCCGGGCGTCAGGGCGGGGTCCGTCCTCGCGGGGGCGGTGGAAGTCCTCCCGGGGGCGGGGTCCGTCCTCACGGGGGCGTTGGAAGTCGTCGCGCGGGTCCGGCCGACCGGGATCGCCGTCGACCTCCTGGCCTGCGGCCGGCGGGGCGAGCGCCATTCCCGCCACCAGGGCGAGCGTCAGGGCGAGCCCAAGGCCGGGCACCCGGGAAGTCGCACGGTCGGAATGCCTCAACATGGTCCTTACCTTCGGTCCTGCAGAGCGGATGTTCGCTCTGACGGTTGTCGCCCCCGTGCGCATAGGCTTAGGAAGGTCAAGCTGAACCGGGCTTGAACGCCCACCACCCCAGGAGGGAATTCGTCCATGCCCGCCCTGCCCCAGGACGTCGTCAACTATTGGCGCAATGCCGGCCCGCGCCGCTGGTTCCACAAGGACGCAAGGTTCGACGAGGCCATCCGCCTGCGCTTCGAGCCCGTCCACTTCGCCGCCGCCCGCGGGCAGTACGATGACTGGGCGCAGGAGGCCGAGCCCGCCCTGGCGCTGATTCTTCTGCTCGACCAGTTCCCCCGCAACCTGTTCCGGGACAGCGCCCACGCCTTCGCCACCGACGGCAAGGCCCGGCGGATCGTCCGCCTGACCCTGCGCCGGGGCTTCGACCTGCAGATCGAGCCCGAGCTGCGCCACTTCGTCTACATGCCCCTGGAGCATTCCGAGGAGCTGGAGGACCAGGTCGACTGCGTGCGCCTCATCCAGGCCCTCTGCGCCGAGACCGGCGATGGCGAGATCCTGCGCTTCGCCGAGATGCACCGCGACATCATCCAGAAGTTCGGCCGCTTCCCCCACCGCAACGCCGCCCTGGGCCGCGAGAGCACCCCGGCCGAGATGGCCTTCCTGAACGAGGGTGGATTCGCCGGATGACGAGGCCCTTGCAAGCCGTCTAGGGTCCTCTTGGAGAGACTCACACATGAACGCCCCCGCCCGCATTGCCGACGACGACACCGCCCGGGAGACCGCGCCGGCGCTGGAGCAGCCCTATCTCGACCTCCTGGCCGACATCCTGGCCAACGGCGTTGACCGCCCCGACCGAACAGGGGTCGGCACGCGGGGCGTCTTCGGCCGGCAGATGCGCTTCGACCTGTCGAGGGGCTTTCCCCTCCTGACCACCAAGACCGTCCACCGACGCTCCATCGTGGTCGAGCTGGTCTGGTTCCTGCGCGGCGAGACCAACGTCCGCTGGCTGCAGGAGCGCGGGGTCAGCATCTGGGACGAATGGGCCAACACCGAGGGAGAGCTGGGGCCCGTCTATGGCCGCCAGTGGCGCTCCTGGGCCGCGCCAGACGGCCGGGTCATCGACCAGATGGCCGCCCTGGTGGAGGGGCTCAAGCGCAGCCCCGAGAGCCGACGGCACATCGTCACGGCCTGGAACCCGGCGGACGTGGACGACATGGCCCTGCCCCCCTGCCACTGCCTCTTCCAGTTCCACGTGGCCAATGGGCGGCTGTCCTGCCAGCTCTACCAGCGCTCCGCGGACGTCTTCCTGGGGGTGCCCTTCAACATCGCCTCCTATGCCCTGCTCACCCACATGGTGGCGGCGGTAACGGGGCTCCAGGCCGGCGACTTCGTACACACCCTGGGCGATGCCCACCTCTACCTGAACCACCTGGACCAGGCCCGGGAGCAGCTGACGCGCGCGCCCCTGCCGCCGCCCCGGCTGGAGCTGGCGGCCCGGGACGACCTCTTCGCCTTCGAGCCCGGCGACGTGAAGTTCCGCGGCTACAAGGCCCATCCGGCCATCTCCGCCCCTATAGCGGTCTGAGGGGCGTGACCACGCCCATCCTCACCGCCGGCCCTATCGCCCGGGCCCGCAACGGCGTCATCGGCCGGGCCGGCACCCTGCCCTGGCGGCTGAAGTCCGACCTCGCCCGCTTCCGCGCCCTGACCATGGGCAAGCCGGTCATCATGGGCCGGCTGACCTGGGAGAGCCTGCCCCGCAAGCCCCTGCCCGGGCGCACCAACATCGTCCTGTCCCGGGACGCCTCCTACGCCCCCGACGGCTGCGTGGTCTGCGAGGACTTCTCCGAGGCCGCTTCCATCGGCCGCGAGCAGGCCGAGGAGGACGGCGCCTCCGAGGCCTGCGTCATCGGCGGCGCTTCCCTCTTCGCCCTGGCCCTGCAGCGCGCCCGGCGCATCTACCTCACCGAGGTCCACGCCGACGTGGAGGGCGACGTCTTCCTGCCCCCCTTCGACGAGAGCCGCTGGCGCGAGGTCCGCCGCGAGGATCTCCCCGCCGGCGAGGACGACGAGTTTCCGGTGACCTTCCGGGTGCTGGAGCGGGGCTGAGCCCCTTCCCCTCGCCGCCCCCCTCGACCATAGTCGCCACAAAGCCAAACCGGGAGGAGACAGGCCATGGACCTGCAGTTGATCGCCGAGGACTTCCAGTTTCCGGAAGGCCCCATCGCCATGAACGACGGCTCGGTGATCCTCACCGAGATCAAGCGCCAGACCCTGACGCGGGTGAAGCCCGACGGATCGAAGGAGATCCTGGTCAACACCGGCGGCGGGCCCAACGGCGCGGCCATCGGCCCGGACGGCGCCATCTACATCACCAACAACGGCGGTTCGTTCGAGTGGCTGGACAACCAGGGCATGACCATCCCCGGCCCGACCCCGCCCACGCATACCGGCGGTTACATCCAGCGCTTCGACCTGAAGACCGGCACACTGACCACCCTCTACACCGAGTGCGACGGCCAGAAGCTGGTGGGCCCCAATGACCTGGTCTTCGACCGGCAGGGCGGCTTCTGGTTCTCCGACCACGGCTGCTCGACCCCCGAGGGCCGCAAGTTCGGCGGGATCTACTATGCCAAGACCGACGGCAGCCACATCAGCCGCCAGCGCGACCACCTGATCTCGCCCAACGGCATCGGCCTGTCCCCCGACGAAAAGGTCGTCTACCTGGCGGATACCAACCTCGGCCGGCTCTGGGCCTTCGACGTCGCAGAGCCCGGCGTGCTGGGGCCGCCGGACGGCTTCGCCCCGGGCCGCGTCGTCTGCAACCTGCCCGGCTACCAGCTGCTCGACAGCCTGGCGGTGGAGGCTGGCGGCAAGGTCTGCGTGGCCACCATCATCAACGGCGGGATCACCGCCTTCGACCCGGACGGCTCGGTGGAGCACTTCCCGGTGCCGGACCTGGTCACCACCAACATCTGCTTCGGCGGGGCGGACATGCGCACGGCCTGGATCACGGCCTCTGCCACGGGCAAGCTCTACCGCGCCACCTGGCCCCGGCCGGGCCTGAAGCTCAACTTCAACGCCTGAGACCCAAATGCCCCGCGCGCCGGACCCCCGCGAGCCCCTCATTGTCGCCAGCTTCGAGCTGGCGGCGGAGCGGTGCGAGGACCTGACCCCCCTTGTCTACGCGCGCCTGTTCCGCGAGCAACCCGAGATGGAATTCCTGTTCTGGCGGGACCAGAACCACCAGATCCGCGGCGAGATGCTGACCCGGGTCATCCAGGCCATCCTCGATTTCGTGGGCGAGCGCCTCTATGCCTCCACCCTGATCCAGAGCGAGGTGGTGGTCCACGAGGGCTACGATGTGCCGCCGGAGGTCTTCCGCATCTTCTTCCGTACGGTCCGCGACGCGGTCTGCGAGATATGCGGCCCGGACTGGACGGGCGAATGGGACGCGGCCTGGGAGAGCCTCCTGGCCGACCTCGACTATTACGTCACCCATCCCGACCAGGCCACGACCGCAGCCCTGGCCTGACCGGGAGGGCGAAGGGGCCTCAGGACAGGCTGGCCATGGCGGTCCGCTCGAAGTTCATCAGTTCGTCATTGCGGCCCTGGTGGATCTTCACCGCCCAGTTCGGGTCCTGAAGCAGGGCCCGGCCCACGGCCACCAGGTCGAATTCTTCGGCCTCGAGCCGCCGCAGCAAATCGTCGATGGAGGCGGGCTGCGAGGCCTCGCCGGCATAGGAGGCCACGAACTCTCCGGACAGGCCCACCGAGCCTACCGTGATGGTTGGCACGCCGGTCAGCTTCTTGGCCCAGCCGGCGAAATTCAGGTCCGAGCCCTCGAACTCCGGCTCCCAGAATCGGCGCTGCGAGCAGTGCAGGATGTCGGCGCCGGCGTCGGTCAGGGCGGTCAGCCAGGCCTCCAGGGCCTTGGGCGTCGGCGCCATCTTCGCCGTGAAGTCCTGCTGCTTCCACTGGCTGATGCGGATGATCACCGGATAGTCCGGCCCCACGGCCTTGCGCACGGCCCGCAGGTTGTCGCCGGCGAAGCGCGCCCGGCCGGGCAGGTCCTTAGTGCCATAGGCTTCTTCGCGTTCGTTGGTGCCGTCCCAGAAGAACTGGTCGATCAGGTAGCCGTGGGCACCGAGCAGTTCCACGGTCTCGAAGCCCAGCCGCTTGGCGTCCCCCGCCGCCCGGGCGAAGGCGTCAATGGCGTCGGCCACGGCCTCCTCGCTCATGCCCTCGCCGAACTTCTTGCCCGGGCTCGACAGGCCCGAGGGGCTGTCATAGCCCCCGGCCGGGTTCCATTCCGGGTCGCGCGAACGCACCGCGCCCACGTGCCAGAGCTGGGGCGCGATGGCGCCGCCCTCGGCGTGCACCTCATCGGCCACCCGCTTCCATCCGGCGAGTTCCTTCTCGCCGTGGAAGCGCGGGACATTGCGGTCGTTCAGCGAGGCGGCGCGGCCCACGCCCGTGCCCTCGGTGAGGATCAGGCCCACCTCGGCTGCGGCCCGCCGGCGGTAGTACTGGGCCACCTCCTCGGTCACCACGCCGTCGGGCGAGAAGGACCGGGTCATGGGCGCCATGACCAGGCGGTTCTTCAGGTTCAGGCCCTTGAAGGACCAGGGCTGGAAGAGGGCTTCGGCGGCCATGGGTGGCGTCTCCTGCATCGGGCCCGCCATGGCGGACCCCGGTTTCAGTGTTTCGGGGCGACCTTATGCACCGTCCCCGCGCCGACGTCAGGCGAAAATCCGGGTCCGATCGGAGGCAAGGTCGGCTTGCTTTTCGGCATCGTCTTCGCCATGTTCTGAACAATGCTCAAATTGACCGCGACCCCTGTCGTCGCGGCACGCCGGATCGAGGAGTTTCCCATGAGCGACGGAGCCGTTGACCTGAAGGCCGAGGCGCGCGCCCGGGCCTATTCCATGCCCCTCGAAGACATCAACGTCGCTGACCCCGAGCTCTTCAGGACCGACACCCAGTGGCCCTATTTCGAGCGCCTGCGGAAGGAGGACCCGGTCCACCTGCACCCGGCCGAGCACCACGAGAACGGCGCCTTCTGGTCGGTGACCCGGTACAACGACATCATGGCCGTGGACACCAACCACGGGGACTTCTCGTCTGAACCGTCCATCACCCTGACGGATCCGACGGACGACTTCACCCTGCCCATGTTCATCGCCATGGACCAGCCCAAGCATGACATGCAGCGCAAGACGGTCAGCCCGATCGTCTCGCCCCAGAACCTGCACCTGATGGAACCCCTGATCCGCAGCCGGATCCAGAACACCCTGGACAACCTGCCCATCGGCGAGTCCTTCGACTGGGTGGACCGGGTCTCCATCGAGCTGACCACCCAGATGCTGGCCACCCTCTTCGACTTCCCCTTCGAGGACCGTCGCAAGCTGACCTTCTGGTCCGACGTCGCCACGGCGGACAATTCGTCCAAGCACTTCAAGACCGATGACCCGGAAATGGAGCGTCGCGGCTACCTCTTCGAGTGCGTGGACTACTTCACCCGGCTCTGGAACGAGCGGGTCAATGCCGAGCCCAAGGGCGACCTGATCTCCATGCTCGCCCACGGCGAAGCCACGCGGAACATGGACCGCATGGAGTACCTGGGGAACCTGATCCTGCTGATCGTCGGCGGCAATGACACCACCCGCAATTCCATGACCGGTTCGGTCTACGCCCTGAACCAGTTCCCGGACCAGTTCGCCAAGCTCAAGGCCAACCCGGACCTGATCCCCTCCATGGTCTCCGAGACCATCCGCTGGCAGACCCCCCTGGCCCACATGCGGCGCACCGCCCTGCGGGACGTGGAGTTGGGCGGCAAGACCATCCGCAAGGGTGACAAGGTCATCATGTGGTACGTCTCCGGAAACCGCGACGAAGAGGTCATCGAGAACCCGAACAGCTACATCATCGACCGCGAGCGTCCGCGCCAGCACCTGTCCTTCGGCTTCGGCATCCACCGCTGCGTGGGCAACCGCCTGGCCGAGCTGCAGCTGAAGATCCTCTGGGAAGAAATCCTCCAGCGCTTCCCCGACATCCAGGTCGTCAGCGAACCGGAGCGCGTCTTCTCGTCCTTCGTGAAGGGCTACGAGAGCATGCAGGTGATCATCCCCTCCCGGCTCTAGGGAGGGGAACGGCGAGGTGGATTGACCCCCTCACCGGGCTCCGCCCGGAGCTCCCCCATGGGGGAGCAATGGCTCTGTAATTCCTCCCCCCAGGGGGAGGTGGACCGGGCAGCGGGCCGGAGGGGGTAAACGGCCCCCCTCAACCTGCTTCGCTAACAGCTGAGCGTTTTTTGGC
>CAIZKE010000105.1 GCA_903933475.1 uncultured Alphaproteobacteria bacterium
CTGCATGACGTTGGGGTCGGCCAGGGAGCCCCGCTCATGCCGCAGGATGGCGTTGGCCACCTTCCAGCCCTCGCCCCGCCGTCCGACGATCTGGTGGGCCGGGACCCGCACGTCGGTGAAGAAGACCTCGTTGAAGTTGGCCGCGCCCGTCATGTCCACCAGGGGGCGGATCTCGATGCCCGGGGTCTTCATGTCGAACAGGAGGAAGCTGATGCCCTCATGCTTGGGGGCGTCGGGCTCGGTCCGGACCAGGCAGAAGATCCAGTGTGCCAGGTGGGCCGTCGAGGTCCAGATCTTCTGGCCGTTGATCACCCAGTGATCGCCCTCCAGCACGCCCTTGGTGGCCACGGCGGCGAGGTCAGAGCCGGCGTTGGGCTCGGAATAGCCCTGGCACCACAGCATCTCGCCGCGCAGGGTCGGGCCGATGAACTGGCGCTTCTGGTCCTCCGAGCCCACTTCCAGCAGGGTCGGGACCAGCATGGAGATGCCCTGGCCACCCAGGCCCGGCGACAGCTGGGCGCGGGCGAACTCTTCTGCAATGATCCGCGACTTCAGGATGTCGGGCTCGCCGCCGTAGCCGCCGTATTCCTGAGGGATTGTCCGGGCGGCGTAGCCATTCCCGATCAGCAGCTTCTGCCAGGTCAGGCCATTGCCCCCATGGCCCGGCGCCTGGCTGCGGTTGGCCTCAAGGAAGCCGCGCAGTTCGGTGCGGAAGGCCTCGTACTCAGGGCTGTAGGACAGGTCCATGGGTCTCCTCCCGTCGTGGTCGGGCCTTGAGCGCCAAACCTTGAGCATCTGGCCCGCCGGGTCCACTGTCCCAACAGGACGGACGGCTGGCAAGTCGTCTCCCAGAGCGATTAGGGGAGGCCCACCTCATGGACAAGCCATCTGAGGCGCAAGCACCGCCGGAACCCATCCTGGACCCGGACCGCCGGATCCTCGACCCGCACCATCACCTCTGGCCGGCGGGGGCCGGGCCCGCCTACCTGCTGGACGAACTGCGGGCGGACACGGGGGACGGCCACAGGGTCGAGGCCACCGTCTTCGTCGAATGCATGACCAGCTATCTTACCGACGGGCCGGAGGCCCTGCGGCGGTCGGGCGAGAGCGCCTATGTGGCGCGGATTGCCCGGGCCTCGCAGGACGGGAAGGGCGCCCGCATCGCCGCCATCGTCGGCTCCGCAGACCTGCTGGCGCCGGATGACGTCGACGCCCTTCTGGACGCCCATGTCGCAGCCGGCGAGGGCCTGTTCCGCGGGATCCGCCACGCCGCCGCCTGGGACGCCTCGGACGCTATCCGCCCCTCGCACCACCATCCACCGCCACACCTCTATCTGAACCCGACCTTCCGGCGGGGCTTCGCGAAACTGGCGGAGAGGGGCCTGACCTTCGACGCCTGGCTCTTCCACCCCCAGATCCCCGAACTCACCGACCTGGCCCGGGCCTTTCCCGAGGCGAGCCTCATCCTGGACCATCTGGGCGGGCCCCTGGGCATCGGCCCCTACGCCGGCCAGCGCGACGAATACTTCGGCAAATGGCGAGCGGACATGGCCGAGCTGGCGACCTGCCCGGGGGTGAGCGTCAAGCTGGGCGGCATGGCCATGCCCATCAACGGCTGGGACTGGCACAAGACCGGCGCGCCGGACTCCGCCGCCTTCGCCGCCGCCCAGGGCGACTGGTACCGGGCGGCCATCGACCTGTTCGGCCCCGACCGCTGCATGTTCGAGAGCAACTTCCCGGTAGACCGGGCCAGCCTGTCCTACCGCACCCTCTGGAACGGCCTGAAGCGCATCGCCGCCCCCTATTCCGAGGCCGAGAAGGACCTGATGTTCCGGGGGACGGCGGCGAGGGTCTACGGGATCGAGGACGAGGCCGGGTAGCGCCGTTGACCCCCTCACCCGGCTTCGCCGGGAGCTCCCCCTGATGGGGAGCAATTGCGCTCTAATTCCTCCCCCAAGGGGGCCGAGGCCCGGGACGGAGGGGGTCAGCTGAGCCACCGTTGACCCCCTCACCCGGCTTCGCCGGGAGCTCCCCCTGATGGGGAGCAATTGCGCTCTAATTCC
>CAIZKE010000106.1 GCA_903933475.1 uncultured Alphaproteobacteria bacterium
CCGCTGCTGCCCGCCAGTCTGCAGGACAAGGTCCCGCCCGCCCCGGGGTCGACCGACCGGCCTCAGGCCCGACATGCGCGGCGAATGGTGTTGCTGACGGGCTGCGTCCAGGCGGGAGCGGCCCCCCATTTCAATGCAGCGGCGGCGCGGATCCTCGACCGGTTCGGGATCAGCCTGGTGGAGGCGCCTCAGGCGGGCTGCTGCGGCGCCGTTCCGGGCCACCTGGACGCCCGCGACCAGGCCCGGACCCTCGCGCGCCGCAACCTGGACGCCTGGACCCCCCTCCTGGAGGACGGTGCCGAGGCGGTGCTCGTGACCTCGTCGGGCTGCGGCGCCTACCTCCACGACTACCCCGACCTGCTGAGGGACGACCCGGCCTACCGGGACCGGGCCCAGCGCCTGGCGGATCTCGTGCGCGACCCGGTGGAGGTGCTTGAGGCCCTGCCCCTGGAGGCGACAGTGCCTCCCGCCCATCCCCGGATCGCTGTCCACGAGCCCTGCTCCCTGCAGCACGGGCTGAAGCTGGCGGGACGTATCCCCACCCTGCTTCGCCGGCTTGGCTACGATCCCCAACCCGTGGCGGACGGCCACCTGTGCTGCGGCTCCGCCGGCGCCTGGTCGCTGATGAACCCCGACATGGCCGGCAGGCTGCGCGACGCCCGGCTGGAGGCTTTGAACGCCGGGGCCCCCCAGGCCGTCTACACCGCCAATATCGGCTGCTGGATGCACCTGTCGGCCGGTGCGACCGCCCCGCTCCGCCACTGGCTGGAGGCTGTTGAGGCGGTCATGCCTCCGGCGCGTTGACAGGCCCCACAGCCAGTCGTCTTCTGTCACTGAAGAGACGGCGGTGTGGCCGCTGCTTGGGGGAGGAGATCGCCATGGCTGACTTCGGGGCTCAGGACAACACCGCCTTCCGGGCCCAAGCCCGCGCCTGGCTCGAGGCCAACTTCCCACCGTCCCTGAAGAACCGCCACGACATCGCAGCGTCCGAGGCACCCGTGCCCGTGGAAGGGGACTATGCCGTCTGGAAGGCGCGCATGGGCGAGACGGGCTGGGGCGTCCCGACCTGGCCGGCAGCCTATGGCGGCGGCGGACTGTCGGCAGCGGACGCCCGCATCCTGCGCGAGGAAATGGCCCGGATCGGCGCCTGGAACCCCATTGGCGGCATGGGCGTCATGATGTTCGGCCCGACCCTGCTTGAGTATGGGACCGAGGAACAGAAGCAGACGCACATCCCCCCCATCGTCCGGGGCGAATTGCGCTGGTGCCAGGGCTATTCGGAGCCCGGCGCGGGTTCGGACCTGGCCTCCCTGCAGACCCGGGCCGAGGACAAGGGCGACCATTTTCTGATCAATGGCCAGAAGATCTGGACCTCCGGCGCCCAGTATGCCGACTGGTGCTTCTGCCTGGTCCGGACAGATACCAGCCGCAAGCACGAGGGCATCTCCTTCGTCCTGATCGACATGCGCAGCCCGGGGGTCGAGACCCGGCCCATCCTCTTGATCTCCGGCTCCTCGCCCTTCTGCGAAACCTTCTTCACCGATGTGAAGACGCCCAAGGCCAACCTGGTCGGCCCCCTGAACGGCGGGTGGACCGTGGGCAAGCGGCTTCTGCAGCACGAGCGCAACGGCCTCTCTGGCGGGGGCGACGGCCGTCCCCGGTTCGATACCGACCACCTCCGCGACGTCGCCCGCCGGTACTACGGCCAGGAGGAAGACGGCCGCCTGGCGGATGCGGACTTCCGGACCCGCCTCGCCATCCACGACATGGACACCCGGGCCTACGCCCTGACCCTGCGCCGGGTAGCCCTGGAGGCGCGAAGCGCCAACGGGCCCTCGGCGGCCACCTCGATCATGAAGAACGCCAACTCGCGGATCATGACTGACCACTGCGAGATGATGGTCGAGGCCATGGGCCTGGCGGGCGCCGGCTGGTCTGGGGAGGAATTCACCGACGAAGAGCGCGAGGCCGGGCGGATCTACCTGCGCATCAAGTCCAGCACCATCGCAGGGGGCTCCTCCGAGGTGCAGAACAACATCATCTCCAAGCGCATCCTCGGCCTGCCAGATCCGAGCAGCCACACCTACTGAGCGCAGGATCGGGAGGCGTTGGTAGGCCGGCTGGGACTCGAACCCAGGACCATCCGATTAAAAGTCGGAGGCTCTACCACTGAGCTACCGGCCCTCGCGCGGCGCGGAGAGCGCCGGTCGAAGCGGCGCGGACCATAAGGCCGGGCTGAGGCCGGGGCAAGGCCACGACCGCCGTGCTGGTCACGCACCACCAAAGGGCGTCAGACTGCCTCCATGAAGCCGCACCTCGCACTGCTGCTCGTCCCCACAGTGCTCATCTGTGCCTGCACCAGTGTTTCGACACCCGGGAGCAGCGACCTGAAGGCCGGTGCCGAGGTGACGACCGAGGACGTGGGCAACGCCCTCGCGACACCCCTCAGGGACATCAATCTCGTACGTGACGAGATTCCCGCAGTGCTGATGGCGGCCGCTACGGCCCCCTACGCGCGTCCCGAACCCATGACCTGCGCCCAGATCACGGCCCTGCTCCTGCCCCTCAACGGGGCTCTGGGTCCAGACATCGACCAGATGAAGGTGGATGCCGAGAGCCTTGGAGACCTGGGCGGCGACGCGATCCTCGACGCCATTGCGGACTTTGCGGCCAGTGCCATCCCCTACAGGAGTTGGGTACGCAAGCTCTCTGGAGGAGTCAGTCCACCGACAAGTTATCTCCGTGGTCCGCAGTCAGGGTAGAGGACACGCAGCCTATCCGGCGAGCATCTTCTACTCAGCAAGGCTGTGGCTAATTTTTGGCTGACAGAGCCAAAAGTTGTGTCCAAAAGCGCCTAACTGATAGTGCTATCAATCTTCACGCCATAGAGGTTCACCTGGCCGAATGACAACGCGGGTTGGGAGATGGGGATACTGCTCTTCCAGTTCTAGGCAGTCCTTGTCGGCTTCCGCCTTTACTGTTCGGATTTTGGGATGGTACACAACGGAAGCTAAGTTATTGACTTTCAGAGCTATTGCGCGAAATCGATTGGGC
>CAIZKE010000107.1 GCA_903933475.1 uncultured Alphaproteobacteria bacterium
GGGGCGACCTTGTTCTTCACCACCTTCACGCGGGTCGTGTTGCCGATGACCTCTTCACGCTCCTTGATCGAACCGACGCGGCGGATGTCGAGGCGCACCGAGGCGTAGAATTTCAATGCATTTCCGCCCGTCGTCGTCTCGGGCGAGCCGTACATGACGCCGATCTTCATCCGGATCTGGTTGATGAAGATGATCATGGTCTTGGCCTTGGAGACCGAGGCCGTGAGCTTGCGCAGGGCCTGGCTCATCAGGCGGGCCTGGAGACCGGGAAGGGAATCGCCCATCTCGCCCTCGATCTCGGCCCGGGGGGTCAGGGCCGCCACCGAGTCGATCACGATCACGTCGATGGCGTTGGAGCGCACCAGGGTGTCGGTGATTTCGAGAGCCTGTTCGCCGGTGTCGGGCTGGGCGACCAGGAGTTCGTCCAGGTTGACCCCCAGCTTGCGGGCGTAGGCCGGGTCAAGGGCGTGCTCGGCGTCGATGAAGGCGGCGGCGCCGCCAGCCTTCTGGACCTCGGCCACCACGTGCAGGGCCAGGGTGGTCTTTCCCGAGCTTTCCGGGCCGTAGATCTCGATGATCCGCCCCTTGGGCAGGCCGCCAATACCAAGGGCGATATCCAGTCCGAGGGAGCCCGAGGACACCGCCTCGACCTCCATGCTCGCCTTATCGCCGAGCTTCATGACGGCGCCCTTGCCGAAGGCCCGGTCAATCTGGGTCAGCGCCGCCTCAAGGGCCCGCTGCTTCTCACCGTCTTCTTTCACCACGAGCCTCAAAGCCGACTGATTGGACATGATCCGGGGTCCTTATCCCATGATTCCGCGGCCCAGGGCCGCCCATCGACGCCATCGCCGATGACAAAGCGGTACTTGGTTTGTTCTCTGTTCGCAAGATGTTCTCTTGCACCATACGCGAGGGGTTGCGTCCAGTTTTGACGTAGGCCCTGGGCTCAGGTCCCCGGGGTGTAGTCCGGGCGTCCGCCAAAGGTCATGCCGCCATCCACTACGAGGTCGTGGCAGTTGACGAAATGGCCCTCGTCGCTGGCCAGGAAGAGGGCCGCCGCGGCGATGTCCCGGGGATAGCCGGTCTTCTGGACGGGCGTCGCCCTGGCGATGCTCCGCTCCAGCTTGGCCATGGAGGCCGCCACGTGGGCCTCCTCCATGGTGACGGCGCGCTCCGATCCCCCAAAGAAGATCGGCGTGGCGATTCCGCCCGGCGAGATGCAGTTCACTGTCACCCCCAGCCGGCCGAGTTCCATGCCGGCCAGCTTGGTCGCCTGGGTCACCCCGGCCTTGGCGATGGAATAGAGGTAGCCGCCGCGGTGCGCCTGGAGGGCTGCCACCGAGGAATTATTGATGATCGCGCCCCAGCCCTGGGCGGCCATGACCGGCGCGGCATGCTTCATGCCGTAGAGGGTGCTCGAGAGTAGCAGGCGCATGGCGTCGTCGAACTGGGCCTCGGTGAAGTCCGTGACATTGCCCTGGGTCCCGCCGCCGGCATTGTTGAACAGGATGTCCAGGCGCCCGAAGGCCGCCACAGTCGCGTCGATCGCTGCCTTGATCTCGGCCTCGATGCGCACGTCGGCCCGGTGGAAGCGGGTGTTCCCGCCCAGGGCGGCGACCATCTGGGCGCCCTTGTCTGAATTGCGCCCGACGATCATCACCTTGGCGCCCTCGGCGACGAAGAGCTCCACCGTCGCCTCGCCAATGCCGCTGGTCCCGCCGGTGATCACCGCCACCTTGCCGTCAAGTCTTCCCATGTCTTTACTCCCCGCGCGGCGATCAGCCGGATTGAAACCCGGGTATGATGTCGAGCCGCCGGCTGCAAGCTCTACGATCCGTGAAAATCAGCAGCCCCTGCAGGCCCTGCGGAAACTTGAGCCATCGGTATGTTTGGTCTAGCCTCTCCCCAAAGACATGAGGGAGAACGGCCATGGCCGACGGATCGGGACTCAACATCGCTTCCCTGAAGGGGCGGGTGTCCGAGGCGGAGTGGAAGGCGCGGGTCGAACTGGCGGCCCTTTACCGGCTGGTGGCAATGTTCGGCTGGGACGACCTAGTGGACACCCACATCTCCGCCCGGGTCCCCGGCCCGGAGCACCACTTCCTGCTCAACCCCTATGGCCTGTTCTGGGACGAGATCACGGCCTCGTCCCTGGTCCGCATCGACGTCGACGGCAACATCCTGCAGGAGACGCCCTATTTCGTGAATTCGGCGGGCTTCACCATCCACTCGGCGGTGCATATGGCGGTGGAAAACGCCAACTATGTCATGCACCTGCACTCCGAGTACGGCGTGGCCGTCTCCGCCCAGACCGAGGGGCTGATGCCCCTCAGCCAGTTCGCCCTGACGGTGATCAACAAGATCGCCTACCACGACTACGAGGGCATCGCCCTGAACCTGGATGAGCGTGAGCGGCTGGTGGCGGACCTTGGGGACAAGCCCCTGATGATCCTGCGCAACCACGGCACCCTGGGCCTGGGCACCACGGCAGGCGACTGCTTCCGGGCCATGTACACCCTGGAGCAGGCCTGCAAGGTGCAGATCCACGCCCTGGCTGCCGGCCGCGACCGGGTGCTGATCGCCCCCAGTGCGGCCCAGGAGGTGGTGCACGAGCAGACCCGCCGCGGCGTCGGCGGTGCCCTGCCCTGGCCCGGCCTGCTTCGCCGGCTTGACCGGCTGAGCCCCGGCTACGACGCCTGATCCGTCCGCTGACGGGGCCGGCCCCCGGGCCGGTCCGGGGAGGGCCTGATGGCTGCTGAGTCCGTCGACGTGGTGATCATCGGCGCCGGGGCCTCCGGCGCGGCGGCGGCCTGGAGCCTGTCCGACACCCGCATGCACATCGTCTGCCTGGAGCAGGGCGACTGGCCCGATCCTGCCCGCTACCCCAGCACGGGACGGGACTGGGAGCTGAGGGCCATGTCGGACTTCAGCTTCAACCCCAACCAGAGGCGGAACCCGGGCGACTACCCGATCAACGAGGACAACTCGCCGATCAAGATCGCCAACTTCAATGGGGTCGGTGGCGGGACAGTGCTCTATGCGGGCCACTTCCCGCGGTTCCACCCCTCGGACTTCCGGGTGCGCAGCCTGGACGGCGTGGGCGAGGACTGGCCCATCGACTACGCCACGCTTGAGCCCTTCTACGACGAGAATGACCGGATCATGGGGGTCTCGGGCCTCCAGGGGGATCCGGCCAACCCGCCGCGGCCGGAGCGGATGAAGCCCATACCCCTCGGGCGGGCCGGGGCGGCGGTGGCGCGGGGCTTCAACGCCAAGGGCTGGCACTGGTGGCCCTCGGACAGCACCGTTGCGACAGAATCGCACGGGGGCCGCGCGCCCTGTATCAACCTCGGCCACTGCCTGCACGGCTGCGCCCAGGGCGCCAAGGCCAGCACCGACATCACCTACTGGCCCCTCGCCCGCCGGGCCGGGGTCGAGGTGCGGACCCGCTGCCGGGTGCGCGAGATCACCACCAACGACGAGGGCATGGCGACCGGCGTGGTCTACTACGACGCCGAGGGGGGAGAGCGGTTCCTGGGCGCTGAGGTGGTGATCCTGGCCTGTAATGGGATCGGCACCCCCCGCCTGCTGCTCAACTCGACCTCAAAGCGCTTCCCGGATGGCCTCGCCAACTCCAGCGGCCTGGTGGGCCGGAACCTGATGTTCCACCCTTACGCCTACATATCCGGCCGGTTCGAGGAGACCCTCGATGGCGGGCGGGGCCCGTCCAACGGCCTTTGGAGCCAGGAATTCTACGAAACCGACCTGGGCAGGGGCTTTGTGCGCGGCTTTACCTACGAGTTCTCACGGGGCCAGGGTCCGGTGATGACTGCCCTGTCTGGCCTGGGCCGGGGCCAGTTGCCCATCGGCGCCGGCCACCACGAGGCCTACCGCCGGCTGCACCAGAAGACCACCGGCATGGTGGCCATCTGCGAGGACCTGCCCGAACTGCACAATCGCGTCACCCTCGATCCCAACCTGAAGGACGCTCACGGTATCCCCGCGCCGCGCATCGACTACACCCTCAGCGACAACAGCCGGCGGATGCTGGCCTTCGCCATCGACCGGGCGAGCGAGGTGCTGAAGGCGGCGGGCGCCGTGCACGTGCATTCGGAGTCGCCCCTGTCCATCGGTGGCTGGCACCTGATGGGCACGGCGCGCATGGGCCTCGACCCCGCGACCTCGGTGGTCAATGAATGGGGCCGCAGCCACGACGTAAGGAACCTCTTCATCATCGACGGCAGCGTCTTCGTGACCTCGGCGGGGGTGAACCCCACCTCGACCATCCAGGCCCTGGCCCTCTATGTCGCCGACGCGATCAAGTCGCGCCTGGCCAACCTGTTCGATTGAGCCCGCCATGACCGCCCCCCTTTCGCCCGCGGAGCTGGACGACCTGAGGGCCCTGGCCGGGGCCATGATCCCGGCGAGCCAGGCCCATGGTGTCCCGGGCGCCGATGACGCGGAGATCTTCGCCGAGATCGCCAGGGGGGCCGGGACCTCGGCCGACGCCCTGCGCCGCCTCACAGCCACCCTTGGCGAGGGGCCAGGCACCCTGGCCCGGCTGGACCGCGAAACCCTCGAAGCCCGACTGGTACAGACCTGGGGCCCCGACGCGGGGGCCCTCTACGCCCTGGCGCTGATGCACTACTACCGGGACGACCGGGTAATGACCGCCCTGGGCCTCGAGCCTCGACCGCCCTTCCCCCTTGGCCACCCCCTGGAGGACGCCGACCCGGCCCTCCTCGCTCCCGTCAAGGCCCGGGTGCCCTTCTGGCGACCCGCAACCTGAGAGGACCCGCCATGCTCCCGCCCCTGTCCGACGCCGAGGTGGCCGAACATGTGGCCCGCATCGCACGCGACGGCTACGCGATCTTGCCGGACGCCATTCCACCAGACTTCCGCCAGGAGATCTGCGACGAGCTGGACCGACTGGAGAGCGTGCGGCCTGGAGGCGACATCCCGCCCGCGCCCTTCACCGGGCAGGTCACCCGGCGCTGGTTCGACCTGCTGAACGACGGCGAGGTCTGGCAGAGGGTAGCGGTCCATCCCTGGATCCTGCAGATCCTGCCCCACGTCCTGGGCGAGAGCTTCCTGCTGTCGACGATGGGCAGCGCTGTTGTCGGGCCGGGCGAGCCGGCGCAGCCGATCCATGTGGACGATGGCGTCTACGCCTTCCCGCGCCCCCACCCCAACCTGGTGTGCAACACCATGTGGGCCCTGACCGACTTCACTGAGGAGACGGGCGCCACCCGCGTGGTTCCCGGCAGCAACACCTGGGACCACGACCCGGACCCCCGGACGCGGTACGAGACCGTCCCCCTGCTGATGCCGGCGGGCGGGCTCGCCTTCGTGGTGGGAACCTGCTTCCACGGCGCCGGGGCCAATCGGTCAGACCGGGACCGGACGGCGCTGACCATCAACTACTGCAACGGTTCCATGCGCCAGCAGGAGAATCTCATGCTGGGGATCAGCCCGGGGCGGATGATGGGATTCGCCCCGGAGCTGCAGAATCTGCTGGGATTCCGCACATGCAAGGGTTCTGGGCACATCTTCGCCCAGGATCCCCGGCTGGAGATGCAGCGTCACTACGGAGATGTCGCCGCCGAGGACCCCTACCTTGCCAGGCGCAACGCCCTGCACGGTGACAGGACGGCCCGCCGTCCGGCCTGAGGCCCCCGGGCGGGCAACCCGTCAGGCCTTCCCGCTGAGGAAGCCCTTCACGAGGTTGACGGCGTCATCAACCACGCTGCCGTCGTTGTTGGCGTCAAGCGAGGCGAGGATGTCGCCGAACTGCCCGCCCTGGAGCTTGCCGAGCAGGCCGCTGACGAGGTCACCGCCAGCGCCGCCCACATGCCCCTGAAGCGCTGCGACCACGCCGGGGAGCATCGCCATCACCTGGGAAACTTCCAGTCCAGCGGACTCGGCGATGCCCGAGGCGATCTGGGTGACGTCATGCCCCTGGGAGAGCTGGCTCAGGACGCCGCTGAGGGCGGTCTGGGCGAGCGCCGGGTCA
>CAIZKE010000108.1 GCA_903933475.1 uncultured Alphaproteobacteria bacterium
CCTGGTGATAGTGCTGGGAGACGTTCTCGCCGCCGCTGGCCTCGTGGTAGGCGGGCGGGAAGGTGACGTGCAGGAAGTGGTGGTCGAAGACCGGGTCCTCGCCCACCAGGCTGCGGACGGCACCCGCCACCAGGGGCAGGTCGAGGAGACGCTTGAGGGCTGAGCCCTCGGGATAGGCCTGCGCCAGGGGTACGCCCGCCGGGGTCTGCGGTACGCCGGCCCGGGCCAGCATCTCGCCATAGGTTCGCATCATCTTCTGGCCGGGGCGGGGCGGGGCGATGTCGCCCATCTCGTCCAGGAACTGGCGGTTGAGGTCCTCGGGCACGACGGCGTCGAAGCGCAGGAAGCCACGGGCGGCGAAGCTGGCCATGGCCTCGGCCGAAAGCAGGGGCAGGTCGTTCATTCCCCGGTCTCCAAGATCTGTTCGAACAGGAATTCGTACTTGAGGTAGGCGAGGTCGAACTCCTCGCCCCGGGCGTGGGGCAGGAGGGGCGAGGCCTGGATCAGGCGCCAGCCGTCGCGCAGGGCGTGCAGGCCGGTGGGGTAGGGCGGAAGGTCTTCATCCCCGGCCATCCGCCGGGTCTGCCCGGTCCCGTCGAACAGCGACCAGCCGACCACGGCGGAATCCAGCGCCGAATTGGCCAGGTAGAGCGCCAGCACCTTCTGTCGCAGCATGCATCCTCCCGCGTTGGGGCAGAGCATGGACAGGCGCGGTGCCTGAGTCCAGCGCTCAGCCGCCGGCCAGGAAGTCCCGGGTCGCCCCCAGGACCTCCACCAGGGTCAGGCGGCGGACCTCCACCCCCTCCGGCAGGGCGGCGAACAGGCGCGTGGGGGTGGCGGAGTCGAGCATGACGAAGACGCCCTTGTCATCCTGGCGGCGGATGAGGCGGCCGAAGGCCTGGGCGATCCGGCCCCGGGCGATGGCGTCATCCCAGCCGTTCCCGAAGCGGGCGCGGCGGGCCTTGTGCAGGAGGTCGGGACGGGGCCAGGGGGCACGGTCAAAAACCAGAAGCCGCAGGCTGCGCCCCGGCACGTCGACCCCGTCGCGGACGGCGTCAGTCCCCAGCAGGCAGGAATCGACTTCGGCGCGGAAGATGTCGACGAGGGCACCGACCTCCAGCGGGTCGACATGCTGGGCGTAGAGCGAGAGTCCCCGGTCGCCGAGAGGGGCAGCGATCAGCTCATGGACGGCCCGCAGCCGGCGGATGGCGGTGAACAGGCCCAGCCCGCCGCCGCCGGCCGCCAGGAACAGCTCCCGCATGGCTGCGGCGACCTGCCGGGCGTCATCCTTGCGCACATCCGTGACCACGAAGGCCCGGGCGCAGGTCTCGTAGTCGAAGGGCGAGGCCAGCCGAAGGCGTCGGGGCGGGGTCTCCAGCCGTCCGCCGCCCGAGCGCAGTTCCGCCAGGTCGAAGGGATCCTCTGCGGCCGCGTCGGTGAGGGTGGCCGAGGTGACCAGGACCCCGTGGGCCGGCTCGAGCACCGTCCGGGCGAGGGGCTCGGTCGGGTCCACCCAGTGCCGGCGGAAGGCGGCGTCGACCGCCCGGCCCCCGATCACCGTCGCCTCGAACCAGTCGACGAAG
>CAIZKE010000109.1 GCA_903933475.1 uncultured Alphaproteobacteria bacterium
CATTGACCCCCTCAGTCGGCTGCGCCGACAGCTCCCCCTTGGGGGAGCAATTGGCTCTCTTGTTCCTCCCCATCAGGGGGAGGTGGACCGCGAAGCGGGCCGGAGGGGGTCAGCTGAAGTCGGCTCTTCCTAGTCCACCGGGCTCCACTTGGCCGCGGTGCCCTCGCGCTTGGGGCCACGGAACTGGGACTGGTCTATAGGCCGGGTAGACGCGAAGCCGTCGCCCTTCGCCTCCGGGCGGTTCCTCTGCTTGCGCAGGCCGCCGGGCAGGTCCGAGCGGCCCTCGGGCCGGGCCGAGCCGTCCGCTGCACGGGCGCCACCAGAATCGCCCCTGGGAGCGCCGCTCCTCGGGGAGCCGCCCCGGGGGGCACCACCCTTGCGATGGCCGCCCTGGCCCTGACGGCCCTTGGGCTCGGAAGGCTCCTTGGCGCCGTCCGGCAGGTGGGCCGTCATGACCGAGAGGCCGGCGTCCCGCCGACGGTCCTCGTTGGGAATGTTCTGGCGGGTGACTTTCAGGATGTCCTTGAGCAGGTTGCGCTCGTCGTCGGCGCAGAAGGCCACCGCCGTGCCGCCGGCACCGGCCCGGGCCGTCCGCCCGATCCTGTGGACGTAAGACTCCGGCACGTTGGGCAGTTCGTACTGGACCACGTGGCTGACCGCGTCGATGTCGATGCCCCGGGCGGCGATGTCTGTGGCGACCATGGCCCTGACCTCGCCTGCCTTGAAGGCGGCCAGGGCGCGCTCGCGCTGGCCCTGGCTCTTGTCGCCATGGATGGATGCGGCCTCGATGCCCGACTGTTCGAGGGCTCGGGCCACGCGGTCGGCGCCGCGCTTGGTGCGGGTGAAGACGATCACCCGGCGGAATTCCTTGTTCTCGAACAGCTCGGCCAGCAGGGCGCGCTTGCGGTCCTGCTCAACGAAGATGACCTTCTGCTGGACCTTTTCCACCGTTGTGGCCTGGGGCGCTACCGAGACCCGGACAGGATCGGGGTTCAGGAGTTCGCCGGCCAGCTTGCCGATCTCCGTGGGCATGGTGGCTGAGAAGAAGAGGTTCTGGCGGGCCTTGGGCAGGTACTTCACGATCCGCCGGATTGGCAGGATGAAGCCCATGTCCAGCATCTGGTCGGCCTCGTCGAGGACGAAGGTCTCGACGCCCTGCAGGGAGACGGTCTTCTCGCCCAGGTGGTCGATCAGGCGGCCGGGCGTGGCAACGAGCACGTCGACGCCGGGCGCCATGGCCCGCAACTGGCCGCCGTACTTCACACCGCCGAAGATCACGGCCACGGAAACGCCGAGGTGGCGACCGTAGGCCTTGAAGCTCTCGCCGATCTGGGTGGCAAGCTCGCGGGTGGGCGACAGGATGAGTACCCGGCAGCTGCGGCGGTGAGCCGGGCGGCGGTCGGCTGCCAGGCGGTGGAGGATGGGCAGGGCGAAGGCGGCGGTCTTGCCGGTGCCGGTCTGGGCGATGCCCAGCAGGTCGCGGCCCTCGAGGATCGGGGGAATGGCCTGGGCCTGGATGGGCGTCGGCGTGGAATAGCCCTCGTCGGACAAGGCCTTGAGGAGGCCACGATCGAGGCCGAGGTCGGTGAACTGGGTCAAGTTGAGGTGTCTTTCCGTACGCGGAATCGTGCGGCCCCTGTCTGGGGCACCGTTCGGCGGATCTTCATGGGGATGCCCCCGCGCGGCGGGGCGATCTGCGATGTCGCTTCAGGGCGCTCGACAGGCAGACTGCCGAAGCAATCCTCACGCGACTGGAACGCCGATATCGCACCGGACGAACCGGGGCGCAGGGGGGAAGTGGCCTTCCGGGCCCCGGAAGTCAAGGCCGGCTTGCCAAGGCCGGCCTGCGGGGCGATCAAGGCGGCATGTCCGAAACCCGCCGCCTGCTGCTCGTAACCGCCGCCGCCCTGGTCGATGTCGACGGCCGGGTGCTCATCTGCCAGCGGCCTGAAGGCAAGGCCATGGCCGGGCTCTGGGAGTTTCCCGGCGGCAAGGTCGAGGCTGGCGAATCGCCGGAGGCCTGCCTGATCCGTGAGCTGTCCGAGGAGCTGGGGATCGGCGTCACCGAGGCCTGCCTCGCCCCGTTTGTCTTTGCCAGTCACGCCTACGACGACTTCCACCTGCTCATGCCCCTCTACCTTGTCCGGCGCTGGACAGGGGTGGTGACGGCCAGGGAGCACTCGGCCCTGGCCTGGGTGAAGCCCAGCCAGCTGGGTGACTATCCCATGCCGCCGGCGGACGCCCCCCTGGTGGCCTGGCTCCGGGACCTGGTCTGAGGCCATGGCGGGGTTGGCCGAGGCCCTGGCCGCTCTCGTCCTCGCGCGGGCCGACCGGCCAGGCTGGGTGCTGGGGCTGTCCGGGGCGCAGGGCTCGGGCAAGTCCACCCTGGCGGCGAACCTCGCCGGGGCCCTGGCGGCTGCAGGGAGGTCCTGTGCAGTCCTTTCCCTCGACGACGTCTACCTCGGCCCGGAGGCCAGGGCCGACCTGGCCCGTCGGGTCCACCCCCTCTTCGCCGTGCGCGGCCCGCCGGGCACGCATGATCCGGCCCTGGCCGTATCCATCCTGGAGGCCCTCGGCCGTTCCGGTCCGGTTCGCCTGCCACGCTTCGACAAGGGCCGGGACGCCCCCGTTCCCGAGGCGCAGCGGCCGGTCTTCGAGAGCCCCGCCGACGTCGTCATCCTCGAGGGCTGGTGCCTGGGCGCGCGGCCTGACCCGGGGGCCGCCGTCTCCGAGCCGATCAACGCCTTGGAGCGGGAGCAGGACCCCGAGGGGACCTGGCGCGGGGCCGTGGAGGCGGCGCTCGCCGGACCCTACCGGACCCTCTTTGAGGCCCCCGACCTGACGGTCTCCCTCCGGGCCCCGGACTTTACGACCGTCCGCCGCTGGCGGGGCGAGCAGGAGTCGGACCTGGCCCGCGCCATCGCCGCCGGCCGGCCGGGCCGGGCCATGGGTGATGCCGAGCTGGACGACTTCCTGGCCCGCTACGAGCGGATCACCCGCCGGCTGATTGCCGATCCACCGGGCGACATCGTGGTTGATCTCGCCCTGGACCGGACGCCCGGACCGCTTCAGCGCCGCTGAGGCCGGGTCCCGGGGACGCTGTGCTCCTCCCCGCCCAGGGCGTCGGCCAGCCGCATCTTCGCGGAGCCGGGCCGCAGGGGCTTCTGCTGGGTCTCGGAGGGCGACCAGCCGGTCAGGGTGAGGATCTCGAAGGTGGCTGGCAGTCGCCCGTCGGGGTCGGCGAAATTCTGTCGGTAGATCTCAAAGGCCCGGGCCAGGACCCGCCGGGTCAGGGGCCGGGGATGGCGCTCGGCCAGGACGGAGGTCTCGCCCATCCGCCTGAGGTCGGTCATCAACTTCAGGGGATGGTCGTAGCGCACGGTCACCCGGTCGACGTCGGCCACGGGCAGGGCGAAGCCGGCCCTCTGCAGGAGGCCCGCGGCGTCTGACGGATCGGCGAAGGGCGAGACCCGGGGGCCGGCGCCGCCGGTCAGCTCCAGCTCTGCGGCGGTCAGGGACTGGCGCAACTCGGTCAGGGTCGCCCCGCCCAAGAGGGCACCGATGAACAGGCCGTCGGGCTTCAGCGCCAGCCGCGCCTGGACCAGGGCGCCGATCACGTCATTGGCCCAGTGCAGGGACAGGCTGGAGACGATGAGGTCCAGGCTGGCCGGCGCAAAGGGCAGGCGCTCTTCGTCGGCGAGGACCCGCATCCCGCTGCGGCCGGCGAGCATCCGGCCCGACAGGTCGGCCTCGACCAAAAGGCCCACGCGAGGCGCGGCGTCGCTGGCGGCCAGGGCCTGGGCGAAGGCGCCATTGCGGGCGCCGAGGTCGACGGCGCGGGGGAAGTCGCGCATGATGGCCTCCAGGCGCATCACGATGTCGCCTGCGGCCCGGCGTTTCAGGAAGTCGGCTCCGGCATAGCCCGGGGCGGCCCTGTCCAGCCGCCGGCGCAGGAGGTCGCGGTCGAAGATCCGGGGGGGCGAGGCGGAGGACGGCATGGGCCGGGACAATGAACGCTTCGGCCGGGCATGGGAACCCGCAGGGCCGCTGGCCCGGGCCCGCCGGGCGGCGCTTGACCTCATCTACCCGCATCGCGCCCTCGACGACGACAGTCCGGTCCTGACACCGGGCCTGACCGCCGAGGCCTGGAATCGCATCGCCTTCCTGGAAGACCCGGTCTGTGACGGGTGCGGGACCCCCTTCGAGTTCAGCCTGGGGCCGGGCGCGCGCTGCGCGGCCTGCCTGGCCAAGCCCCGGGCCTTTGACCGCGCCCGGGCAGCCTGCCTCTACGACGAGACCTCCCGCGGACCGGTCCTGCAGTTGAAGTACGCCGACCGCACGGACCTGGCGCCCCTGTTCGTCCGCTGGATCTCGCGCTCGGCCCGGGACCTTTTGGCCGAGGCCGATGCCGTCGCCCCCGTACCCCTGCACGCCTCACGCCTGTTCCGCCGCCGCTACAACCAGGCCGCCGAGATCGCCCGGCCCCTGGCCCGGCTCTGGTCGACGGACTACCTGGCCGACACCCTGGTCCGCAGGCGGGACACCGGCGCCCAGGCCGGGCGTTCGGGAACCGGGCGACGCCGCAATGTCGCTGCGGCCTTCACCGTCCCCGACGGGCGACGCCGGACGGTGGAAGGCCGCCGCATCCTCCTCATCGACGACGTCATGACCACGGGGGCGACGCTCGAGGCCTGCGCCCGGGCCCTGCGGGCTGCGGGCGCGGCAGCGGTGGACGCCGCCGTCATCGCCAGGGTTAAAGACCCGGCAAGCCTCACCATATAGTCTGCACCCCGAGAGCCGAGGGAGAGCCGCATGGCCGCCGTGACCATCTATACCAAGCCCTTCTGCCCCTACTGCGTGCGGGCCCTGGGCCTGCTCGAACGCAAGGGTGCCGAGGTCACCGAGATCGAGGCCGCCTTCGACGCCAATCTTCGGGCCGAGATGCTGCAGAAGTCCGGCGGCGCGGCCACCTATCCGCAGATCTTCATCGGCGACCGGCACGTGGGCGGCTGCGACGACCTCCATGACCTTGAGGCTCAGGGCCGCCTCGACACCCTGCTGGCGGGCTGAGGCGGTGCGCGTCGCCCTGGTCCAGACCCGGACGCCGGCCTCGCAGGCGGCGGCGCTGGATCATGTCCTGCCCCTGGTGCGCCAGGCCGCGGACTCAGGTGCAGAGCTGATCCTGACCCCGGAGGGGACCAACATCCTGCAGAAGGACCGCGACCGCCTGAGGGCGTCCCTGACCACCGTCGAGGCGGATCCCGTGGTCTGCGGCCTTCGGGACCTGGCGCGCGAGCGCGGTGTGCACATCCTGGTCGGCTCGGCCCTGGTGGACGCCGGCGGCGAGAAGGCGGCCAACCGTAGCCTGCTCGTGGGTCCAGACGGCGAGATCGCCGCCGCCTACGACAAGCTGCACATGTTCGACGTCGACCTGCCCACGGGTGAGACCGCCCGGGAGAGCGCCGCCTACGCCCCCGGTGACCGGGCGGTGACCGCCCGCGCCGGCGAGGCCCGGCTGGGCCTGACCATCTGCTATGACATGCGCTTCCCGGCCCTCTATCGGGCCCTGGCGCAGGCGGGAGCCGAAGTCCTGACCGTGCCCGCCGCCTTCACCCGTCCGACGGGGCAGGCGCATTGGGAAATCCTGCTGCGCGCCCGGGCCATCGAGACCGGGAGCTTTGTCCTGGCCCC
>CAIZKE010000110.1 GCA_903933475.1 uncultured Alphaproteobacteria bacterium
CCTGCTTGACGCGCAGGGCGGCCAGAAGGTGCTCAAGGGCCGGCAGGACGTCATGGTGCACCTGCTCGGCGGCAGCGATGTGCATGGCCGTGGGATAGGTGTCGTTGGACGACTGGCTCATGTTGACGTGGTCGTTGGGGTGGACGGGGGCCTTGGACCCCATCTCGCCGCCCAGCATCTCGATGGCCCTGTTCGAGATGACCTCGTTGGCGTTCATGTTCGACTGGGTGCCCGAGCCGGTCTGCCAGACTGACAGGGGGAAGTGGGCGTCGAGCTTGCCGTCGATCACCTCCTGGGCAGCGGCGACGATGGCCTGGCCGATCTTCGCATCCAGCCGGCCCAGTTCCATGTTGGCTTCGGCGGCGGCGCGCTTGACGATGCCGAGGGCGCGGACGACGGGCAGGGGCTGCTTCTCCCAGCCGATCTTGAAGTTGCCGAGGCTACGCTGGGCCTGGGCACCCCAGTAGACTGAGGCGTCGACCTCGAGGGGGCCGAAGGTGTCGGTTTCAGTGCGGGTCTTGCTCATGGCGGGCCTCCGGTCGAATGTGCGCCCGGTTTAGCGGAGCCCGGCCAGACTTCAAGGCGGCCGCCGCCGGAGGATGGCCATGGACGCGGGCTGGACCCATCACGGCAAGGTGCGCGCCCGCGAGCATGAGGGCACCATCGAGGTGGTCGTCGACGGGCTGACGACCCAGAGCCGCTATTACAAGCCGCTGATCTACGAGTTCTTCCGCAAGGCCTGGCGGGGCAGCCGACCCGCCTGGGGCGAGTTCTCGGTAGAGATCGTCATGGACTATGTCGGCGATCCGCCCTGGATGGACCTGGACAACCTGGCCAAGGCCCTGCTGGACGCCATCAAGGGCTATGTTTTCCACGACGATGCCCAGGTCGCGCGGCTTCTGGTAGAGCGGCGCGCCGGCGAGCGCGAGCGGATCTCTATCCAGGTTCGGCGGCTGGGCGACGGACCTGACAGGGCGGCGTGAGCGGGGCGTCCTGAAACGCGAGACGGCCGCATCCCGGGGGTGGGGATGCGGCCGCCCGATCGTCTCCGGAGAGACGGAAACTCAGCGGTACTGTTGAAGCCGCGTGGTCCGCAGCCCGGCCAGTCCATGCTTTTCGATGGACTTCTGCCAGGCCTGGAATTCCTCCTGCGTCAGGGAGTACCGTTCGCAGGCCTGCTCGAGGCTGAGCAGTCCGCCGCGAACGGCAGCCACCACTTCGGCCTTGCGACGGATCACCCAGCGCCCGGTGTCCGGCGGCGGCAGGTCCCGGATCGTCAGCTGGGAGCCGGTCGGTCCGATGACATAGGCCTCGCCCCGGCTGTTGGTCCGCAGCTGCGTCTGTTGTTGTTGATACATGGCTTTACGCCCTTCCCACCATCAGGTCTTGGCGACACTCTGGCCGGCATGGCATAACGCCCGGTGAAAAATCGTAGTAAATAAAGAGATAATCACAGCTTCCCCCATGTATTAAAGCGAAACAGTCAAGATGTCAGTCGGCGTTAAACGGCGTTAACTTCAAGACTTATCGCTTAATATTGATCAACTCCTCCAGCATCTGGTCTGCAGTGGTGATGATCTTTGAGGAGGCGGAGTAAGCTCTTTGCGTGGTGATCAGGCC
>CAIZKE010000111.1 GCA_903933475.1 uncultured Alphaproteobacteria bacterium
CAAGGAGGACTATCTCTCCTGGCACCGGATCCTCGCCAAAAAGGGCTGGTCCGCCCCGTCCTGGCCGGTCGAGTTGGGCGGAACGGGCTGGACGCCGACTCAAAAGTACATCTGGTCTGAGGAGCAGGCCCGGGCCGACACCCTCAGCGTCCTGCCCTTTGGCGTCTCCATGCTGGCGCCGGTGCTCTACACCTTCGGGACTGAGGAGCAGAAGCAGCGTTTCCTGCCCGGCATCCGCGACGGTATCGACTGGTGGTGCCAGGGGTATTCCGAGCCCGGTTCCGGCTCCGACCTCGCCAGCCTGAAGACCCGCGCCGAACGCATCACAGGCGATGACGGCAAGGAATACTACGTCGTGAACGGCCAGAAGACCTGGACCACCCTCGGCCAGCACGCCGACTGGGGCTTCTTCCTGGTCCGCACCGATCCCGACGCCAAGCCGCAGGCGGGTATCTCCTTCCTGCTCATCGACATGAAGAGCCCGGGCATCGCCGTGCGCCGCATCACCACCCTTGAGGGCGGTCATGAGGTCAACGACGTCTTCCTCGACAATGTGAAGGTCCCGGTCGAGAACCGCGTCTTCCATGAAAACCAGGGCTGGACCTGCGCCAAGGCCCTCCTGGCCCATGAACGCTCGGGTATCGCCGGGGTGGCCCGCTCCAAGCGGGGCCTGGAGCGCCTGCGCCAGATGGCTTCCAACGAGATGTCGGACGAGGGCGGCACCCTGATCCAGGACGCCTTCTTCCGCCGCAAGGTCGCGGAGCTGGAAATCGACCTGACCGCCCTGGAATTCACCGAGCTGCGCACCCTGGCTGGCGAGTCCAGCGGCAAGGGTCCCGGTCCGGAAAGCTCGATCCTCAAGATCAAGGGCACCGAAATCCAGCAGCGCCTTCAGGACCTGGCCCTGGAGGCCGCCGGTCATTACGGCGCGCCCTTCCTCGGCGAGGCAGGCCACAATTCCGGCATCGGACCCCAGCACTCCCTGGACCTCGCCGGCGACTACTTCAACGGCCGCAAGACCTCGATCTATGGCGGTTCCAACGAGATCCAGCGCAACATCATCTCCAAGATGGTACTGGGCATTTAAGGTATTCTCGGGACATTCAGTTGGGGCTGCGGCCCCGGGCGGGACACACATGGATTTCAGCTTCACAGAAGAACAGTCGATGCTTCGCGATACGATCGCGAGCTACCTTGCCGACAACTACAGCTTCGACCAGCGTCGGGCGGCCCTGGGGCGGGAGCCCTTCTGGCGGCCTGACGTCTGGAGCGCCTTCGCCGACGAGCTCGGCATCCTGGGCGCAGCCTTCCCCGAGGCCCAGGGCGGCCTGGGCGGCGGCTACACCGAGAACATGGTGATCATGGAAGAGCTGGGTAAGGCCCTCGTGGTCGAGCCCTATCTCGGCACGGTGGTCATCGGCGGCGGCTTTCTCAAGCACGGCACCCCTGCCGGCGCCGAGGAGATGATCGGCCAGATCATCGCCGGTAAGGCCATCTTTGCCTTTGCCTATGCCGAGCCGCAGGGCCGCTACAATATCCGCGACCTGAAGACGACTGCCCGCAAGGACGGTGCCGGCTACGTGCTCAACGGTCACAAGGCGGTTGTGACGGGTGCGCCCTACGCCACGCATTTCGTCGTCACCGCCCGCACGGGCGGCGGCCAGCGTGATGCCGGCGGGATCTCGGTCTTCATCGTGCCGAAGTCGGCCAAGGGCGTGACCACCCGCGACTATCCGACGGTGGATGGGTTCCGCGCCTCGGAGGTCTATTTCGAGAACGTCGCCCTGGGCGCCGA
>CAIZKE010000112.1 GCA_903933475.1 uncultured Alphaproteobacteria bacterium
CCTGCGGGCCAGCAAGGCGGCGGAGGACGCGGGCCCGGTCCACCGGCATCGCCCGGATTGAACCTCGACTCTTCCCCCGCCGGGTCTAGGCTCTGCTCCCATAGAGGTGGGAACCGGGGGGATCGGCATGCAGGTATCGAGCGCGGAGGGCCTTGAGGCCCGTCCGACCGGGGTCCGTTACTACGTGCTGGCGGTCACCTGCCTGGCCTATGCGCTCAACATCGCCGACCGCTACGTGGTGACCACGGTGATGGAGCCCATGCGGCTGGACCTCAAGCTTTCGGACAGCGGCATCGCCTTCCTGACCGGAGTCCCGCTGGCGGTCTTCTATGTGTCCCTGGGCCTGCCCCTCTCCTGGCTGGCCGACCGCGCCAACCGGCGGAACATACTGGCGGCGGCCCTGGTGATCTGGTCGGGGATGACCGCGCTGTGCGGCCTGTCCCAGACCTACCTGCAATTCCTCCTGGCCAGGATCGGGGTCGGCGTCGGAGAGGCCGGTGGCACGCCGCCGTCGAATTCGATCCTGGCCGACCATTTCCCCGCTGACCGGCGGGCGATGGCCATGACGATCTTCGCCCTGGGCGCGCCCCTGGGTGCCTGGATGGGAGCGGACATGGCCGGTTTCGTGGCCAGTCATTACGGCTGGCGGGCGGCCTTCCTGGCCCTGGGGGCACCTGGGGTCGTTCTCGGGGTCGTCGTCTTCCTGACGATCCGGGAGCCCGTGCGGGGGCGCCTCGATCCCGTCGCCGGGGTTGCGCCGGAGCGAGAGGGTTTCCTTCACGCCATGGCCTTCCTCTGGAGCCAGAAGGCCTGCGTCCATGTCATAATGGGAGGCGGGATCTGTGCGCTCTGGGGGTGGGGCCTGATCTGGTTCGCGCCGACCTTCCTGCAGCGGGCCTATCACCTGGATGTCGGTCAGGCTGGCGCCCTCCTGGGCCCGATCCACCTTGTCACGGGGGCTGCGGCGACGGTCGTCACCGCCTGGCTCCTGTCCCGGCCTGCCTTCGCCGACCCGCGCAGGATCTGCTGGCTCCTGGCGGCGGGGGTCGCCCTGGCCACCGTCCCGTCCTTCATCGCCTTCCAGACCCATGACCTGGAGGTTGCCCGCCTGATGTTCTGGCTGTTCATCCCGGAGCTCTATTTCTACGTCGGCCCGGCCATGGCCCTGGTCCAGAACCTGGCGCCGGCCGGCATGCGCGCGACCTTCATCTCGGTCTCGGTCCTGGTCGCCAACGTCCTGAACCTGATCGTGGCGCCTCAGGCCGTGGGCCTGCTCAGCGACCATTTCGGAGGCGCGGGGGGCCCGGATGCGGAGTCCCTGCGGCTGGCCCTGCTGATCCTGGCGCCCACCGGCTTCTGGGCCGCCTTCCACTTCTGGGCGGCCACCCGCACCCTCGTCGCCGACCAGGCCCGGGCGATCGGGGCGGCCTAGGGGTGCATCTGGGCCGCCGTTGACCGCCTCACCGGGCTTCGCCCGGAGCTCCCCCTCAGGTGGAGCAATGAGACGGCTCTAATTCCTCCCCCAAGGGGGAGGTGGACCGGGGCCCTGGCCCCGGGACGGAGGGGGTCAACGGCATCGCCGCCCCACCCCCCTTCACCCCCCGTCG
>CAIZKE010000113.1 GCA_903933475.1 uncultured Alphaproteobacteria bacterium
CAGGCCCTCGGTCAGGCCCTCGCCCTGGAAGCGGTAGCCAAAGGACAGGTCGGCCGTCGTGGTGGACGGGACGGACTTGTCGTTGGTGTAGGTGAAGTACCGTTCCGAGACATAGTGGACGTTCAGGGCGGCGAACCAGCCGTCACGGTCGAAGCTGACCTCACCGTTCAGGAGGTGCTGGGGAGAGTCCACCGTGGTCTTGCCGCTGATCGTCTGGGTCACGACGCCGGCGGCGTTACGAATGTCGTCATCGTAGGTGCTGTCGTTGAAGGCGTAGGAACCGAAGAGGCTCCAGTCGTCGTTCAGCTCGAACGTTCCCGCCGCCTCAAAACCCATGGCGGTCACGCTGCCGGCGTTGGAGAGGATGGTCGGGCTGCCGACAATGCCGGCACCGGCAGACGTCCCGATCAGGCGGTTATCGAACATGACGTAGTAAATCGCGGCAACGCCCTGGAACCCGCCGGAGCGGTAGCGCCAGCCACCCTCTAAGGTCTGCGACGTCTCCGGCTGGAGCTTGCCCCGGATGGCGTCGAAGCCGGGCTGGGTCGTGGCGAAGGGCGACAGGCCAGTTCGTGCCGCCGCGAAGGCCCTCATGTTCTTCGCATAGCTCGCGAACAGTTCGCTGTCGTCGGAAAGGGCCCAGGTGAAGCCAGCCTGGGGAAGGAAGGACTCCTCGGAAGTGATCGATCCATTGATCACTGGGGAACCCACCACCGTCACGGTGCTGCTTTCCACGCTGACCGACTTGAAGCCGAAGTTGACCTTCAGTTGGTCGGAAACGGTCCAGGTGTCCTCAAGGTAGAAGGTCCGGGTGTCGGTCTCGAAGTCGCCCGACCATTGGGTGAAGAAGGGCCCGGAGAAGAAGCTCAGCGAAGACGAGGGCGAGGCCAGATTCTGGCCGTAGAAGCGACGCGACTGGCTGAATTCGTTGGACTCCAGCCACCCCCCGGCCGAGATCCGGTGGGCGCCGAACTCGAACCCGGCACCGAGGATCAGGCCCATCCGGTCGATGGTATACTCGGTGGTCCGGGTCGAGATCGGGGCGTTCTGGCTGGTGGCGCCGGGGACGTTGTTGTTCGGCGAGGCTACGTAGGGGGTGTACCAAATGCCCTGGCCGTCATTGGTATGGCCATAGACGGTAGCGGTCAGGTCGATACCGGCCACCGGACCTGCAGCGCTGACGGCCCAGAGGGTATCGTCACGCAGGCCAGCGGCGTCGTAGTAGGTGTCATCGACGCACTTCACCTTGCCCGGATAGGGGTTGGCGCCGGAGCCTGTGTAGCAGCCGTTCCCGTCGAGGATGGGGTTCGGTCCAGCGTAGTTGGAGGCAGTCTGGTAGGCGCGGGCGATCTGGACGGCCTCGGCCCAGCGGCCGGTATTGTTGTCCCAGTCGGAGCCCAGGCGCGAGATCATGTCCAGGGACAGGTCCTGGTAATCGTTCTCGCGGCGCTCGGAGTAGTTGTAGAAGGCGGTGACCGTGAAGTCGCCGATCGGCTGGACGAACTTCAGGTCGATCTGCTTCTGGTTCTGCTCGCCTTGGCCTTTCCACTTGTCGGCCTTCTGGTCGGCATAGCTGATGGAGCCCCGCCCGCCGCCGGGCAGTTCGCCGGTGTCAGCGCGCAGGAAGATGCGGAGCATGGAGCTTGACCCCGCGGTCACCGCAACATCAGCACCCAGGTCGGCAGAGGGTGTGCGGCTGGTGAACTTCAGCGCGCCGCCGAGGTTGGAGGTCGAGGCGACGCTGAGCGCGCCGGAGCCCTGGGCCAGCTCCACGCCGGCCAGGTCCTCGGTGGAGATGGCGCGGCTGATGTGCAAGCCGTTGTGGTTGCCATAGCTCATGTCGCCCAGCGGGACCCCGTCGAGGGTGAAGCCCAGCTGGTTCTGGTTGAAGGCCCGGATGGAGATGCGCGTCGACCACTCATAGGCGCCGAAGGCGTCGGCGGCCTGGAAGTTCACGCCTGGCAGTTTCTCGACCATCTTGATCGGGCTGGAGCCCGGTGCCGCCCGCGCGATCTCCTCGACGGTCAGGGTCTGGACCTGACGGCTCTCGCCCTTACCGTAGACGATGAGTTCCTCGACCCCGGTCACCTCGTCTGCAGCGAATGCAGCGGTCGCGGCGAGAAGGAGGGCGAGGGCGGATGCGCCCGAGATAAGAGCTGATTTCATGATGATCCCCGATTCCGGCCGTTCAGTCGGCCGAGTCGTGCGGAACCTAGGCAGTGCCTGCGACACATCCGCGACCCTTGGGTGACAGTCCCCTGACAGTCCCCACCCATTGCGCCCGTTCCGCCGGAGGGCTATCTGGCGGGCCTTCCCATTCCTCGATCCGCGAGCCCGCAAGCCCCATGGCGCAGCAATACATTTTCCAGATGCAGGGCCTGACCAAGGTCTATCCCGGCGGCAAGAAGGTGTTCGAGAACATCTGGCTGTCCTTCTACCCGGACGCGAAGATCGGGGTGGTCGGGGTCAACGGGTCGGGTAAGTCGACCCTGCTCAAGATCCTGGCCGGCCTGGACAAGGAGTTCAACGGCGAGGCCAAGGCGGCCGATGGCGTGAAGATGGGCTACCTGGAGCAGGAACCCAAGCTCGATACAGCCCTCAACGTCCGCCAGAACGTGGAGTCGTGGTGCGAGGAGAAGCGCCTTCTCGCCCGGTTCAACGAGGTCGCCGGCAAGCTGGGCGAGGACTATACCGACGAGCTCATGGAGGAGATGACCACCCTCCAGGAGCAGATCGATGCGGGCGACATGTGGGACATCGACTCCAAGGTCGAGATGGCCATGGACGCCCTGCGCTGCCCGCCGGACGACTGGAGCGTGGAAAACCTCTCGGGGGGTGAGATGCGCCGGATCGCCCTGGCGCGGCTCTTGCTCTCGAAGCCCGACATGCTGCTGCTGGACGAGCCCACCAACCACCTCGACGCCGAGAGCGTGGCCTGGCTGCAGCATCATCTGGAAGCCTTCCCGGGCTGCGTCATCCTGGTGACCCACGACCGCTACTTCCTGGACCAGGTGACCAAGTGGACCCTGGAGCTCGATCGCGGCAAGGGCATCCCCTACGAGGGCAACTACTCCGGCTGGCTGGAGCAGAAGACCAAGCGCATTGTCCAGGAGCAGTCCGAGAGCGAGGCCC
>CAIZKE010000114.1 GCA_903933475.1 uncultured Alphaproteobacteria bacterium
GCTGATGGTGAGGAGGTTGGCGGTGACGTCCTCGCCCACCCGGCCATCGCCCCGGGTGGCGCCGCGCACCAGGACCCCGCCCTCGTAGCGAAGGGAGGCCGAGAGCCCGTCGATCTTGGGCTCTGCCGTGTAGGCAATCGCGGACTCATCGAGCCGCAGGAACCGGCGGATCCGCGCGTCGAACTCCTCCGCCTCGGCGTCGGAGAAGGCGTTGTCCAGTGACAGCATGGGCACGCCATGCTCGACCGCCGAGAACTGGTCCGACCGCGCCGAGCCGACCCGGAAGGAGGGGGAGTTTTCCCGCATCAGGTGGGGGAAACGGGCCTCGATCCCGGCATTGCGCTGGCGCAGGGCGTCGTAGTCGGCATCCGAGATGACCGGCGCATCGGCCTGGTGATAGGCGAGGTCGTGGGCGGCGATCGCGTCGGCCAGCCGGGTCAGGTCTTCGGCCGCCTCGGCCTCAGTGAGGTCGGAGACGGGGATCTCAGGCATGCATGAGGGCCCGGGCTGCGGCGCGCGCCTCGTCCGTCACCTGGGCTCCGGCCAGCATTCGGGCGATCTCCTCTTCCCGGGCGATGGGGTCCAGGATCTCGACCCCGGTGCGCAGACCGTCCGCGTCGCCGGCCTTGGCGATGCGCCAGTGGGCGTCGGCCCGGGCCGCCACCTGGGGGGAGTGGGTGACCACAAGGACCTGGCCCTCTGCGGCAAGGCGCTTGAGCCTTTTTCCTACGGCATCGGCCACGGCGCCCCCTACCCCCTGGTCCACCTCGTCGAAGATCATCAGGGGCGGCTCTCCCCCCCGGCCGGCCAGGGAAGCCTTGAGGGCCAGGGCGAAGCGGGCGAGTTCCCCGCCCGAGGCCACGGTGGTCAGGTCGCCGAAGGGCGCGCCCGGGTTGGTGGCGACCTCGAACCCGACCCGGTCGGAGCCACCCGGTCCGGAGCGGTCCGGTGCCAGGGGCGTCAGCCCGACCCGGAACCGGGCCCGCTCGAGCTTTAGGGGCGGAAGTTCGGCCTCGACCGCCCGGGACAGGGCGTCGGCGGCCAGGTGCCGCGCCGCCGACAGGGCTCCCGCGGCCTCAAGATAAGCCGATTGCGCCAGCGTGGCGGCCCGCCGGGCGGCAGTGGCCTCGGCGTCTCCGGACTCCAGGCGCGCCAGGCGCTCGGCGAAGGCCTTGCGGCGCACGGGAAGCTCTTCCACCGCACACCCCAGCTTCCGGGCCGCAGCCCGCAGGGCGAACAGGCGCTCCTCCGCCGTCTCAAGGTCGTCGGGACGGAAGGCGAAGGCCGTAGCGGCGGCCTCGACGGAGGACTCGGCCTCCTGGAGACCGCTGAAGAGAGAGTCGAACGCCGCTTCCGCAACGGCCAGCCGCCGGACTGCAGCGCCCTCGGCATCCGCCCCCGCCTGCAGGGCCCGGCTACGGGCGTGGCCCAGGGCCCGGAGGGCTGCGGCCAGGCGCGCGGACAGGCCGTCCAGCGCCTCCCCGGCCTGGGAGATGTCGGACAGGGCCTTCTCCGCCGCCCCAAGGACGGCCCGGGTCTCGGCCAGGGTGGCCTCCTCCCCGGCTTCAGGTGCCAGCTGGTCAAGTTCAGCCAGGATGCGTGAGGCCTCCTCGGCCTCGGCGGCGCTCGCTGCAGCATCGCGGGTCAGGGCCTCCAGGGCCGCCTCCGCCTCGCGCCAGGCCTTCCAAGCCTCGCCAGTCTTGCGGACCCCGTCGGCGCATCCGCCAAAGGCGTCGAGCAGGTCCCGATGGGTGCGCGAATCCAGCAAGCCTACGGTTTCATGCTGGCCGTGAACCTCGACCAGCAGGGCGCCGATCTCCCGCAGGGCAGCGACGCTGGCGGGCTGGTCGTTGACGAAGGCCCGGCTCCGGCCATCCGTGGACAGGACCCGGCGCAGGATCAGGTCCTCGCCAGGCGCAGCTTCAAGCCCCCGGGCCTCGAGGAGGCTCCAGACTGCATGGCCGGGCGGAAGTGAAAAGGCTGCGGCGGCGCTGGCCTGGCTGGCGCCCTGGCGGACCAGCCCTGACTCCGCCCGGGCACCGGTCGCAAGACCCAGGGCATCGAGGAGGATGGACTTGCCGGCGCCGGTCTCGCCCGTGAGGGCCGTCAGCCCCGGACCCACGATCAGGTCCAGGCTCTCGATCAGGACAACTTCTCGGATCCAGAGGCCGGTGAGCATGGGGACAGGTTCGCCGCGAATCGGCCAGACCGGAAGCCCGTCCGCGCGTCGGGGACGGGTCAGCCCGCCCCGGGTGGCCGGGGCGCCTCGGCGACGGCAGGCGGGACGGTCTTGGCGGGGTCCTTGGAGAAGGGCAGCTGGAACCCGCGCTTGGCTTTCGTATCGGGAACCACAGCAGGCTTCAGGTCCTTGGAGGTCAGGAGGCTGTAGGCCTCGCTGTACCAATAGTCGCCAGGATAGTTGTAGCCCAGGACGGCACCATTGCGCTTGGCCTCCTCGGCAAGGCCCAGGGTCAGGTTGGCCTCGACCAGGCGATAGAGCGCCTCGGGAGCGTGGGTAGTCGTTTGATAGCGCTGGAGGACGGTCTGGAACCGCCCAATGGCGGCGAGCGTGTCGCCGCTTCGCAGGTAAAAGCGCCCCACGGACATCTCCTTGCCCGCGAGCTGGTCATTGACCATGTCGATCTTCAGCCGGGCGTCGGCGGCGTACTCGGTCTGCGGATACCTCTGAACGACATCCCGCAGAGCCGCGAGCGCCTGTCCGGTCGAGGCCTGGTCACGGCCGACGTCGACGATCTGGTCAAAGTAGCAGACGGCCTTGAGGTAGTGGGCATAGCCAGCAGAGGGATTGCCCGGATAGAGCGACAGGAACCGGTCCGCGTCGCCGATCGCCTCGATGTAATTCCCTGCCTGGTAGTTGGCATAGGCGGTCATCAGAATCGCCCGGCGCGACCACTCTGAATAGGGATGCTGGCGTTCGACCTCTGAGAAGTAGTCTACGGCCTGGGTCCACTGGCGCGCGTCCAGGCGCGCGGACCCCGTCGCATAGAGCAGCTCAACAGGCCGCTCCTCGTAGACCAGACGCTGCTTCTTGGGCTGGGCGGCGCATCCCGAAAGGGCGAGAGCTGCCGCAAGGGCCACAAGGGCCGGCGCGGTCCAGGATCTGAGAAGCACGGACACCATCACCTCAAAGGACAAGAGCGCGCCCCCGCGCCTGACCGGTCAAGGTTCTACACGACGCCGGAGCCGACGCCAACGTCCACGGCGTGGCTCAGACCGCTTCGGCCATTTGCGGGGCCAGGGTGCGCACCCGCCAGGCGTGGGGCGAAGCCAGAAGGGCCCGGACAACCGCGTTGTTCAGGGCGTGACCGGCCAGGACGCCTTCGAACCGGCCGATGACGGGCGCCCCGAGGACGAAGAGATCGCCGATCGCGTCGAGGGCCTTGTGGCGGACAAATTCGTCAGGCCGGCGCAGACCCTCAGCGTTCAGGATCTCGTCGCCGTCAATCACTACGGCGTTGTCCATCGAGCCGCCCCGGGCCAGGCCCATGGCCCTCAAGGCCTCGACCTCATGCAGGAAGCCGAAGGTGCGGCAGTCGGCAAGCTCGCGACGGAAAGCGTCGCCATCCATCTTCAGGTCCACAGCCTGCCGGCCGATGGCGCGGGAGGCGAAGGCGATCTCGAAGGCGACTTCGAAGCCGTCCGCCGGACGCAGGGCGGCGCGTTTGTCGCCCTCGATCACCTCGACCACGTCGAGGATCTCAATGTACCGACGAGGCGTTCCCTGAAGGGTCAGACCCGCGGCGTCGAGCCCGCGGACGAAGTCGAGGGCGGAGCCATCCATGATCGGCATCTCGGGGCCGTCGATCTCGATAAGCGCGTTGTCCACGCCGCCCATCACCAGGGCAGCCATCAGGTGCTCGATCGTGGCGACCGTGACGCCGGCCGCATTGGTGATCACAGTCCCCAACTGGGTTTTGCAGACCGCCTCGCCGTTGACCGGAACCCGGTTATCCTGGTCGCGGACATCCGTCCGCACGAAGACCACGCCGGCGTCGGCAGGCGCGGGCAGCACGACAACCCGGGCGTGGGCACCGGTGTGAACGCCGATCCCGGCGAAACGCACGGGGCTGCGGACGGTGTGCTGGAACGCAACTTCGGCCAAGACAAGCCTCCAGGTGACAGGGACGGACAAACACTCCGTCACGCCGGGAGATAGGCGGCCTGCTGCGGCGCCGCAAAACACGTTGCGTTTCGCAATGTTTCCGGGGTTAAGCCCATTGAATCCCGAAGAATTCCAGAAATGGAAAGGGCCCGCCGGAGAACCGGCGGGCCCTGTAATTCCGATGTCCCGTGAGGGGCCTAGTTCGCCAGGCGGCGCAGGAAGGCCGGGATGTTCAGGTCCTCGCCTTCCGGCACGGCCGCCTCTCCGGGTGCCTCGGCCGGCAGGGCACCGCCGGCGCGGGGCGAAGCCGCCGTGGCGGGGGGCGAATCAAAGCGCGCCGGGCGCTTGGAGCCCCAGAGCCGGAAGCCGCCGGCCTTGGCCGGGGGCGGGGCGATGGACGTCGGGAAGATGCTGTCGAAGTCCTCGTCGTCGGCGACCATGGGATCGATGATCTTCTTCAGGGCCGGTTCGAGGGGCCGGATGGAGGGACCCGGCTCGGTGGCGGCCACAGGTGCAGGGGTGGCTGACGCCGAGAGGAGGTCACCCTGCTCGGGTGCGAGCAGCTCCGGAGCGGGACTGGCCGCATCCGAGAACAGGGCGGGCTCGACAGGTGCTGGCTCGGGAGCGGAGAAGATCATGGCCGGGGCTGCAGCCTCGGCCCTGACATCGGCCTCAACGGACACGGACCGGGACGCCAACTCGGGTACCGCCTGGGCAGCAACAGAGTCGGCGAAGCGCAGGGCCGGCGGCTGGGAGATCGTACGGGTAGGACGCGGCTCAATGGCGGACATGGACGCCCCGTCCATGCCGGTAGCGACGACAGAGACACGGATCCTGCCGTCGAGAGACGGGTCGAAGGCGGCACCGAAGATGATGTTGCCTTCGGGGTCCACCTGCTCCGAAATGGCGTTGGCGGCTTCGTCGACCTCCAGCAGGGTCATGTCGAGGCCGCCGGTCACGTTGACCAGGACGGCCTTGGCACCGCGCAGGGAGACTTCGTCCAGCAGCGGGTTCTGGATGGCGTTGTTGGCGGCCATCAGGGCGCGATCTTCGCCCTCGGCCTCGCCAGTGCCCATCATCGCCTTGCCCATCTCGGTCATGACCGTGCGGACGTCGGCAAAGTCGAGATTGATCAGGCCGGGCAGCACCATCAGGTCGGTGATGGACCGGACGCCGGAATGCAGGACCTGGTCGGCCATGCCGAAGGCTTCCGCGAAGGTCGTCCGTTCGTTGGCGACGCGGAACAGGTTCTGGTTCGGGATGACGATCAGCGTGTCAACGTAGCGCTGCAGCTCGGAAATGCCGCTGTCGGCCAGGCGCATCCGGTGGCGACCTTCAAAGTGGAAGGGCTTGGTGACAACGCCTACGGTCAGGATACCGCGCTCGCGGGCGGCCTTGGCGATGATCGGCGCGGCGCCGGTACCCGTGCCGCCACCCATACCGGCAGTGATGAAGACCATGTGGGCACCGTCGAGGTGTTCACCGATCTCGGGAATGGACTCTTCAGCGGCGCTCATTCCCACCTCGGGATGAGCCCCGGCACCCAGGCCCTGGGTCACCGTGACCCCGAGTTGGATGCGGCGGTCGGTCTTGGCAAAGGCCAGCTGTTGGGCGTCCGTGTTGGCGACCACGAACTCAACACCCTCAAGGCCGGCGTCGATCATGTTGTTGACGGCATTCCCGCCCGCGCCTCCAACGCCGAAGACAACAATGCGCGGCTTGAGCTCGGTCGCGCGCGGCGCAGAAAGTGCAATTGCCATGAGACCCTCGCGTCCTCCGTCAGACGTTTCTCCGGTCCGCTGGAACGCCCAGTCAAACCGGTCCGACGACAGGGTTAACAATCTACCCATCGCCCTTAATTTGGCGTTAATGGCTTAGCCCGAGTCGGAGGCTCGTCGAGGCCTGGACACGCTTTCCTGTGCACAAAATCGACGGTTTTGCGACGCCAGGGCGGCGCTGGCACCTCAGAGGTTGTCTCTCAGCCAAACGGCGGCGCGGATCATCGGGTTGGTCCGTGCATCCAGGGATTCGCGGCGGACGCCGAGATTGACCAGGGCGCGGGCCGCAACGGCTTCCCGGGGGCCAAAGGCGGCCCTCTGGAGGACACCCGCGGCGGCGCAGAAGGCCGGTCCAGAGGCCGCGTCCGCAAGATGAGGGACCCGACGCGGACGGCCCAGCCGGACCGGCCGGTCGAAGACCCTAAGGGCGACCTCGCGGACCCCCGCCAGCTGGCTCGCGCCGCCCGTCAGGATCAGTCCGGCACCCAACTCAACGGAAGCGCCCGACGCCTTGAGGCGATCGCGCAGGAGTTCCATGGTTTCCTCGACCCGGGGGGCGATGATGCCCTTGAGCAGGGACCTGGGGGCGATCACCGGACCGGCTCCCGGGTCGTCGCCCCGGGGCGGAGCCTCGATCATTTCCTTGTCCTCATTGGCTGAGGCGATGGCCGACCCATGCAGCGTCTTGATACGCTCTGCACCGGCCCAGGAGGTCGAAAGTCCCCGGGCGATGTCAGAAGTCACATGTTGGCCGCCCACCGGGACAGTCTCAACATGCAACAGACTGCCACCAGAGAAGATGGCCGCTGAGGTTGAGCCTCCGCCCATGTCGATGCAGACCGCACCCAGATCCATCTCATCTTCCTCGAGGGCCGCGAGGGCCGAGACGAAGGGCGCGGCGGCGACGCCCTCGAAGGTCAGGTGCGCCCGCTCGACGCAGGTCGCCAGGACCCGGTAGGCCGCCTCGGCGATGGTCACCACCAGCAGCTCGACGCCCAGGATGCGTCCGAACATCTGGCGGGGATCCCGGATTCCCGACTGTCCGTCGACGCTCCAGGACACCGGCAGGATATGGATGGCCTTGCGGTCCTGCAGCTTCAGCTGGGTCATGGCCGAACGGATGGCCCGGGCGAGGTCGTCGTCGGAGATCGGCCGGGCGCCTAGGGAGACCCGTCCTGCCACCCGGCGTCCGGCGAGTTGCCCGCCTGCGGTGGTGACGGTGACGCCCTGGACGCGGACCTCAGCCATGCTCTCGGCGCGCTCAACAGCCTGGGCGACCGCCTCGGAGGCTTCGTCGATGTTGATGATCGATCCGTTGCGGACCCCCCGGGACTGGACGTGGGCCACGCCGGCGGTGGTCAGGGTCCGGTCGACGCGCCGGACTCCGTCTGGCTTCATGATGAAGCAGGCGACCTTGCTGGCACCGAGGTCCACTGCGGCGGTGACAGCCTGTCGCCCCAGGGCCGCCTTGAGGCCATCCCGGGACTCCCGACGCGCTTCAATCATGGCCACCTGAAACCCCCATCATCCCTTTGACGCCCCTTCAGGCGGCAGCTCCGGCGAGGCGGCGACCGCCCCTCCAGTCCTCGGGCGCACGGCCACCACGGCCGGGTCCCGCAGGTCCAGGCGTTCGAAGCCGATGCGCATCAGCCCCGACGCCTGGTCCAGTTCATCCAACCGTCGCAGTGCGGCGGCCTCATCCACGGCAGGCAGCTGGATCAGCCCCCCTGACCTGAGCCTAAGGTCCCAGCGCCTCTGGTCCACCCGGACCAGGGCCTCCACCTGGGACAGAACCGGCGGACGCCGGCTCAATTCAAGAAGGATCGCGGCCGCTGCCTTGTCCGCACCCGCACCCACCACCAGGGGCAGGCTTGCGAACCGGGCCGGGTCCGCCTCCGGGATCGGGGCGCCGCGGACGTCGATGACCTGCCGCTGCCCCCCGGACTGCCAAACGGCGAGCTGGCGACGCTCGACCACCTGGATGAGGACGGTGTCCGGAAGGAGCCGCACGACCCGGACGTCATGAACCCAGCCCACCGACTCGATTCGTTGGCGGATGAGGTCGAGGTCCATGTCGGCCAATGGCTGGCCCTTGTAGAGCCCGGCGGCCTTCAGGATGTCACCGGTGGCGAGGGGGGAGGCACCCTTGACCCGCACGGCATCGAGCCGGAAGCCTGCGGCCGCGAGGCGCTGGGCGATGTCCGCGCCGGCGGCCTGGGCCATGCGGGCCCCGCGTCCGCCGGTTGCGAGGATCAGGACCAGGGCCGCCAGGATGACCGCGAGAGCCGCCAGTAGGATGGCCGCCGCCGAGGGTCCGCCAGCAGGCGCGACCGCGCGGCCCCGGGCTGCGGCCTGCGCCGCACCCTGCCCGGTCGGCCTAGCCGACGATCCTCCCCGCATGGCCGCGGGCATGGGCGTCCTCCGTGATCCAGAGCACCAGTTGGTCGAACGCCACACCGATTGCGGCGGCCTGCTCGGGGACGAGTGAGGTCGGCGTCATTCCGGGCTGCGTGTTCACTTCCAGAAGAACCAGAATGTCGTTAACGGGGTCATAACGAAGGTCCGAACGGGACACGCCGGAACAGCCCAGGGCCGCGTGGGCGATCTCGGCCAGGCGACGGGCCCGGTCGGCCACTTCCGGGGAAATCCGGCCCGGGAGCACGTGGGTGGAACCCCCTTCGCCATACTTGGCCTCGTAGTCGTAGAAGCCGGCGGAAGTCACGATCTCGGTCACCATCATGGCCCGGCCGTCCATGACCCCGACAGCAAGCTCGAGCCCCGGGATGTAGGGCTCGACCAGGACCTCTTCGCCCAGGACCCAGTCGGCGGCTGCGATCGCCTGCGGCGGGGTGTTGGCGCCCGCCTGGACAATGAACACCCCGACCGACGAACCCTCGGCGTTCGGCTTGATCACATAGGGCGGGGGCATGACATGGCCGGCAGCCGCCAGGTGCCGGTCGTACAGCCCGCCTCCCGGCACGGTCACGCCTGCCGCGGAAAGGACCGCCTTGGCGCGGGTCTTGTCCATGGCGAGGGCCGAGGCCAGGACGCCGGAATGGGTGTAGGGCAGGCCGAGGGTCTCCAGGACGCCCTGGACGCAGCCGTCCTCTCCCCAGACGCCGTGCAGGGCGTTGAAGCAGACATCCGGGGAGAGACGGACCAGCACCTCGGCCAGGTCGCGGCCAGCATCGACCCGGGACACCCGGGCGCCCAGGCGCTCGAGGGCGTCGGCGCAGGCGGTGCCGGAGACCAGGCTCACCTCGCGCTCCGAGGACAGGCCGCCGAGAAGGACCGCGACGTGCCGACCGACCAGGGGGCGGGAATCAGGTTCCGGCATGGGCGAACTCCAGGGGAAGGACGGGCCGGGGCGTCGCGCGGACGGCGGTGCCTGTCAAGGCACGGACGCCGGACGGCCGATGCGGCGGATTTCCCACTCCAGGCGGACCCCCGACCTGGCCTCGACGTCGGCGCGCACCGCCTCGCCCAGGCCCTCGAGGTCCGCTGCCGTCGCCTCGCCACTGTTGATCAGGAAATTGGCGTGCTGGGGCGAGAACATGGCGCCGCCAAAGGGCCGCCCCCGCCATCCGGCCTCGTCCACCAGCTTCCAGGCCGAATGCCCCTCGGGGTTCTTGAAGGTCGAGCCACCGGTCTTCTCGCGGATGGGCTGGCTGGCCTCGCGGCGACGGGTGATCTCGTCCATCCGGGCGGTAATCGACGCCGGATCGTCGGGTTGCCCCTCGAACAGGCCGGCCGTGAAGATAAGGTCCCCTGCCGCCGCCCGGGCGCTGCGCCGGTAGCTGAACTCCATTTCCGCCGCCGGGAGGGTGACGATCCGTCCGTGACGGTCTACCGCCCGGGCCTCGACCAGGACGTCCGCGGTTTCCGCACCATAGCAGCCGGCGTTCATCACCAGGGCCCCGCCGATGGAGCCGGGCACGCCCCGGTAGAACTCCAGGCCCGCCAGCCCGGCCGCCGCCGCTTCCCGGGCGAGATGAGCGTCGAGGGCCGCCGCGCCGGCCGTGAGCTGCCGGTCTCCCACCCGCTCGATCCGGGAGAAGGCCCGGCCGGCCAGGCGGATGACCACGCCCTCAACGCCCCCGTCACGGACCAGGGTGTTGGAGCCGACGCCCAGGGGCGTGACCGGCGTGGCCGGGTCGAGCGCCGCCAGGAAGCTGGCGAGGTCCGCTTCGTCGGCAGGCAGGAACAGGACGTCGGCCGGTCCGCCAACCCGCAACCAGGTGAAAGGGGCAAGGGGCTCGTCCCTGAGCAGGCGCCCGCGAACCTCCGGCAGCCGGTCCCGCCAGCTCACGGGACCAGGGCCTCGAGCTGGCCAGGCAGGGCATAGGCCCAGGCGGTGATGTCTCCCGCGCCCAGGCAGATCACGAGGTCGCCGGGCGAGGTCTCGGCACCGACAAGGGCAGCGAGGGCGTCAGGCCCGGAAAGCGCCAGGACCCTGCGGTGCCCATGCCGCCTGAGGCCCTCGACCAGGGAGTCCCGGCTGGCCCCTTCCAGGGGGGCCTCGCCCGCCGCGTAGACATCCGAGACGATGACCGTGTCGGCGTCGTTGAAACAGGAGCAGAAGTCCTGGAACAGGTCTTTCAGGCGGGAGTACCTGTGGGGCTGGACCACGGCCACGACCCGCCCCCCGGTGACCGCCCGGGCCGCCTGCAGGACGGCGGCGATCTCGACCGGGTGATGGCCGTAGTCATCGACAATGCGGACACCCCGGGCGACGCCGGTTGTGGTGAACCGCCGGCGCACACCGCCGAATCCCGCAAGACCGCTGCGTATGTCGTCTTCGCCGACTCCCAGTTCGCGGGCGACCGCTATGGCCGCGAGGGCGTTCAGCACGTTGTGGTGTCCTGCCATGGGCAGGTGCAGGCCGGGCCATTCCAGGGCGGGTCCCTCATGGGGCCGGATGACGACGTCGAACCGGCAGCCGTCCGGTCCCATCTCGATGTGCTCGGCCCGGACCTCGGCCTGGGGATTCACGCCATAGGTCACCAGGTGCCGGTTTTCGACCCGGGCGGCCATGGCCTGGACCTCCGGATGGTCCGTGCAGACCGCGGCGAAGCCATAAAAGGGAACGCTCTCGACAAATTCCTGGAAGGCCCGCCGGACGGCGTCGAAGGAGCCGTAGTGGTCGAGGTGCTCGGGGTCGATATTGGTGACGACGGCGCAGGTAGCCCTCAGCCGCAGGAAGGTGCCGTCAGACTCGTCGGCCTCCACGACCATCCAGTCCCCCTGCCCCACCTTGGCGTTGGCACCATAGGCATTGATGATCCCGCCGTTGATCACGGTGGGATCCAGGCCGCCGGCGTCCAGCAGGGCAGCGACCATGGAGGTGGTGGTGGTTTTCCCGTGGGTCCCGCCGACCGCCACCGAGAACTGCAGGCGCATGAGCTCTGCCAGCATTTCGGCGCGGCGGACCAGGGGCAGGCGGCGGCTGCGGGCCTCGACCAGCTCGGGGTTATCGGGCTGGATCGCCGTCGAATAGACCACGGCGGAGGCGGCCCCCAGATTGCCGGCCTGCTGGCCGATGAAGATGCGGGCACCCAGCTTTTCAAGGCGCTCGGTATTGGCGCTGGCGCGGGCGTCCGAGCCCTGCACCGTATAGCCGACCCGCAACATGATCTCGGCGATGCCGCTCATGCCGATCCCGCCGATCCCGACGAAGTGGACGGGCCCGATGTCGAAGGGCGTGGGCCTTCTGCGGTTCATCCGCGGCGTCCTTCCGCAGCGACGGCCTCGACCAGGTCGGCCAGGCGTTCGGCGGCGTCGGGCCGCGAGAGGCTGCGGGCGCCCTCAGCCATCCGGACCAGCCTGTCGGGCTGAGACAAAAGCTTTTCGAGGGCCCTGGACATGGTCTCCACGGTCAGCTGGTCCTCGCGGGCCACTACGGCGCCGCCGGCATCCGCCATGACCTGCGCGTTCTGTCCCTGGTCGTCATCGAGGGCGGCCGCCAGCGGCACGAGGATGGCCGGGCGGCCGGCGATCGCGAACTCGCAGACCGAACCGGCGCCGGACCTGCCGATCACCAGGTGCGCCGCCTTGAGGCGGCCGGCCATGTCGCGGAAGAAGGGGGCGATCTCGGCCTTGATGTTGGCGTCAGCATAAATCTGCCGGGCAAGGTCGAGGCTTTCCTTGCGGGTCTGCTGCTGGACCTCAAGCCGGTCGCGCAGGGCCTCCGGCAGGGCGGCGATGGCGGCGGGCATCAACTCGGACAGAAGCCGGGCGCCCTGGCTGCCGCC
>CAIZKE010000115.1 GCA_903933475.1 uncultured Alphaproteobacteria bacterium
CGCTCCGGTGCCGGTGATGGTGAGCCTGCACGCCACCAAGGCCCTGGGAATTGGTGAGGGGGCCTTTATCGCCACCGACGACCATGGGCTTAGCCAGCGTCTCCGGGCGATGACCAATTTCGGCTTCCTCGGCGACAGGATCTCCAGGCACGTCGCCACCAATGCCAAGTTGAGCGAGTTCTCGGCGGCCGTCGGTCTTGCCGCCCTCGACCTTTGGTCGGCTACACGCTCGAAGTACCTGGCCGCAGCCCGTCGCCTTCGGATGACGCTGGCGGACGAAGTCGAGATTGGGTTCCAGGACGGCTGGGGACTGAACTGGATTTCCAGTACCTGTGTCGTCCGGCTCCCCGCGGGATCGTCGGACCCTGTCGAGGCTGCCTTGCGTGCATCCTGGATCGATACCCGGCGATGGTGGGGCGAAGGATGCCACCTGGCTCCGGCCTTCCTGGATTGTCCCCGGACGGACCTGAGGGTGACCGAGGACCTTGCGCGTTCAAGCCTGGGAATTCCGTTCTTCGCTGATTTGGACGCCGGCCAGATCAATGCCATGGCGGCGGCGCTTCGGTCCGCAATCGATGAAGTTCGACCCCAAGCCAGGAGCCAGGCGCTTTGACCTTCAAGGAATTCCTCGCAGATGGCGCCCAGGCAGCCTACCTGCCCAGCGTAGAGCAGATTGCCGACAACTGGTCCAACTGGCTGGAAGCTGAGATCCTGGACGGGATCGATGATGAGACCCTCTATCCGCGGCTCGTCTGCAGCCTCGAGTCGGGAAATCTGAGCGACGACATCAGGCTGCAGATCGGTACCGACCTGACAAGCCTGGCTTGGTGGCGGGGTCCCGCCATCCCGCCGGACCTGCGCGCCCGGATCGATGCAGTGACGCGGACCATCCTGACAGGCATCGCCGACGCCCTGGTCCTCGGGCCGAGGGGTCTTCCCCAGTCACGCTTGCGCCGGGCGCATGTCCTACTTGTCGGTGCCCTCCAGGACCCCGGGCATTCGCCCTCCGCGGCGGCCATCGACTATGCGGCAGCCCTCGCCAGGGATCCCCGGATTGATCGACTTGAGGTCGTTCACTCGGGATCTATCACTCCAGCCATGTCGACTTACATCGCCGACAGGCTCGGCCGGTTTCCCGCTAGCCGCGGCCTCTCACTGGTCTCGACCCTGGAAAATCAGGACTTTCTCGCCAACATCCTGGGCCGGGGTCCCTGCACATTCCACGTCGTCTGCGAGCCTGCCCTGTCGCCCGTCATCAGCGTCGTCTCCCGGTTGGGACCCACGGTGATGTTCACCTGCGCCGACGCCGCGCCGGTCCAGTATGCCGACGTCTATTGGTTCTACCATTCGACGGACTACATGGCCCCGCTCTGGCGCGAGCAGGGTGCCCCAAAGGTCTTCATGGAAAACTACGTCCAGAGCCTCTCGGGTCCCTGGAAGGAAACTGAACCTCCGGCCCGCCTTTCTAGGTCGGAGGTTGGGCTTCCTGACGATGCCCTGGTGATCGCGACCGTGGGAAATCGCCTGGGAGTCGAACTCGACGAAGCCTACATCACCGGCATGGAGCTTGCGGTCCGGGAGCGTCCAAACTGCGTCTGGATGGTGGTGGGGGGACTGCCCGAGGAACTCTCCGGCGCCTGCCGCCAGATCCTCGGCAACCAGTTCCTGCACATTCCCTATTCGACCGCCCTGGACCGGCTCATGACGACGGTTGACGTCTTTGCAAACCCCTTCCGCTCTGGCGGCGGGCGCAGCGCCTACATCGCCCTGGGAGCC
>CAIZKE010000116.1 GCA_903933475.1 uncultured Alphaproteobacteria bacterium
CGCCGCAAGGCCAAGTGGGCCGTGGTGACCATGTGCATCGGCGGCGGCCAGGGCGGCGCCGGCCTGTTCGAAGTCTACAACTGATCGGCCAGGCCCCCGCCTCCGGGCGGGGGCTGACGCCTCAGCGCCTGTCGTGGCCCGTGCTCACCCGAGCCGGGCCATGACTTTTTGGATCACCTCTTCCGCGACCCCGGCCTCGGCCAGGACCTCCCGGGTGTGCTCGCCCAGCTTCGGCGCCCCGCGGGTGACCTCCGGCGCGCCCTCGGGGAAGCGGCCCGGTGCCGCCGGCGAGGCCATGCGCCCGCCCCAGCCATCCGACACCTCCACCGCGCAGCCCGTGGCCAGGTACTGCTCGCTCCCCACCACCTCCGACAGGCTTTGCAGGGGCGCCCAGGCCAGGTCCGCCTCGGTCAGGATCACCGCCGCCTCGGCCAGGGTCATGCGGGAAAAGGCCGCGTCTGCCCGGGCGCGGATCTCGCGGACGATATCGAGGTCTGTCGTCGGCAGGGCGTAGCGGAGATCGTCAATGACCTCCGGATGGCCCAGCACCTTCATCAGGGTCGGATAGCAGGTCGGCCCCTTGAGCACGAAGGTGAGCCAGCGGTCGTCCAGCGTGCGGAAGTAGATCCCTGAGATCGGATGGGGGCGCAGGTTCCGGGGCTGGGTGGTTGGCGCCTCACCGAAGCGGAGCTGGGTGGCCATGTCCCAGCCCAGGGCGTAGGAGGCCGTGCGCAGGAGGGAGCACTCCACCAGCCGTCCGCGCCCTGTCGCGTGGCGCTCATGCAGGGCCGCCAGGACCGAGGACAGGGTGGCCAGGGCGGTGGTGTGGTCGCCAAAACCCGGCCGGCAGGCGAAGGGCTCCTGGTCCGGGGGGATGTGCGAACGGCCGACGCCGCTCTTGGTCCAGAAGACGGTGATGTCGAAGGCCGGCAGGTCGACGTCCGGCCCCTCCAGTCCCACCCCCGAGACGCTGGCGTAGATCAGCCGGGGGAAGGCGGCGTGCAGGGCGCCATAGTCCAGGCGCGCGCGCTTCAGGGCGCCGGGTCGCACGTTGGTGATGAAGACGTCGGCGTCCCCCAGTATGGCGAGCAGGGCCTCGCGGCCCTCGGGCGAGGCAATGTCGAGGGCCACGCCGCGCTTGCCCCGGTTCTCCATGGTGAAGATGGGATTGCCGGGGGTCTCGGGGCTCTCCGGGAAGAAGGTACGGGTGGCGTCTCCTCCCAGGGACTCCACCTTGATCACATCGGCACCCCAGTCGGCCATGATCGCGGCACAGCCCGGCGCGGCGATCCAGGTGGCCAGCTCGACGACCTTCAGTCCTTGCAGAAGCATGGTTTCCCCCCGTGGCGTCTGTGCGCCTCCAGACCTTGAGATTGGCCCTGATTGACCGGCCTCACAAGCCGCTCTATCCCCAAGGAACAGCTTGCCGACGCCGATCCGGCACCTGGCGCGGAGCCACCCGATGACCACCGAAGATCCCGCCGCCGAGGCTCCCCCCGCCGTCGCCGGGACCCGGACCCCCAGCCGGCGCTACATGGCCCGGCGCGAGGCCATCATCGCCTCGGCAGTTCGCGAGATGAACCGCCATGGCGTGCGGGGCATGACCCTGGGCGATGTCGCCGCCCGCCTGAACCTCGTGCCCACCGGGGTCATCTACTATTTCCGCAACAAGGAAGAACTGGCGGTAGCGGCCTTCGAGCGCAGCATCGCCAGGCTCCAGGCCCTGGCCGAGGCAGCCCGGGCACACGACACCGAACGGGAACGTGTCGAGGCTTTCGTTCACCTCTTCATCGGCCTCCAGCAGCAAATCGAACTGGGCGAGGCCGAGCCCCTGACCGTCTTCAACGATGTCCGGGCCCTGAACTGCGAAAGCGTAAACCAGGCCTATGTCGAACTGTTCCGGACGATCCGGTCGCTCCTGGACCGCCGGGACAACCGCAGCCGGTCCGACCTCAATGGCCGCACCCACTTTCTCATCAGCGCCCTGACCTTCGTCAGTGCCTGGATCTACACCTGGCGGGTCGAGGACTATCCGCGCATCGCCGTGCGGATCACGTCCATCCTGCTGGATGGGATCCCCGGAGACGGCAAGCTGCTGGGACCGCGGCGCCTGGACCTGCAGCCGGTCGGGGAAGAGATTGACGAGGGCTCGGCCGAGCACTTCCTTCGCGCCGCCACCCAGTTGATCAATGACGAGGGGTACCATGGTGCCTCGGTCGACCGGATCTCGTCGAAGCTCAATGTCACCAAGGGCGCCTTCTACCACTACAACGCCACGAAGGATGACCTGGTGGTCGCCTGCTTCCAGCGCACCTTCGACGTGCTCTGGCGGGCCATCGATGCCGCGGAAGCCAGCGGCGGAGACGGGCTGGAAGTGATCCGTTCCCTGCTGCAAGCCGTCCTCGAACTCCAGGTGGGACCCGCCCCCCTGCTGCGGACCAGCGCCCTGACAACGGTTCCGGAGGAAATCCGGGCCGACCTGATGTTCCGGCTGCGGCAGATCTCGATCCGCCTGGGCTCCATGCTCTGCGACGGGATCGCCGACGGGTCCGTCCGGCCCCTGGACACCAGCATCACGGCACAGATCCTCACTGCAGGGATCAACGCCGCCTCCGAACTGGTGTGGTGGCAGCCCGGAGAGGCCCCTGAGGTCAGCGCCCGCCTGTTCGCCGACGCCATGGTGCGCGGCGTGCTCTGCGACTGAAGCCCTGCAGGCGTACTGCATGGGAATGGACAGGATCGGACGGATGACCCTCCACCCACAGGCAGAGCAAACCTCCTCCGGCACGCGTCGTCGCCCCAAGCAGGCCCGGGGCCTGGAGACCTACGAACACATCCTGGTCACTGCGGAAAAGATTCTGGTGCGGGATGGGTTCAAGGGCTTCACCACTGTGAGCATCGCCCGGGAAGGGGGGATCAATGTCGCCACCCTCTATCGATACTTCAGCGACAAGCAGGAAATCCTTGTGGCGATGTTCGAGCGGCTAAATGCCGAGCGGGAAGCGGCCTCCCGCGACATCGTCGAGGCCATGCACCGGGGCGTGCCCTGGAGGGATGCGCTCGAAGAGGGGTTCCGCAACCTGGTGGAGATCCGGCGCCAGAACCCCGGCATGGCCGCCCTGGCCCTTGCCATGAGCGCCACGCCAAGCCTGGCGGGCCTCCTGCGGCGCTTCAGGCAGTCAAACGCCCGGATCGTATCCGAAGCGCTTACCGAGATTGCGGGGCTCGACCCGGACTCGGCGATGATCGTCGCCCAGTGCGCCATCGAGGCGCATGCCTCCCTGCTCGACATGTGGCTGCTGGACTATGGCCGCCAGGAAGAGCGGATCGTCGAGGAAACCCGGCGCCTGCTCTTCGCCTACCTGGCCCTGTACTTCGATCGCCCTGGCCCTGGAGCGGACCCGGCCGCCGGGGTCAGGGCCCCGACCCCGGATTGAGGGCCAGGCGCCCCGGCGCGTCAGTCCCTGCCGTTCGCCTCGACAAGTGCGGCAAGCGTCCGCCGGTCCTGCTCTGTCAGCGCAGGCTCGGCTGAGGCTTGGGGATGACCGTGATCGCCACTGACCGAAGTGGGGAGCTGGGCGGTCTTCTCGGGCCCGGCGGCCGGACGGGTATAGATGACCTGGCCCTCCTTGAGGGTCTTCATGACCGTGATGTCCTTGATAGCCATGGGGGCCACCTTCAGGGGATTGGCGCTGAGGATCACAAGGTCAGCGAGCTTGCCGGCCTCGAGCGTGCCCTTCGTCTTCTCCTCGCGGTACTGATAGGCGCCATTGATGGTGATGGCCCGCATGGCGGCATAGGGGGTCACCCTCTCATCCGGGCCAAGAATGGCACCTGAACGGGTCTGGCGATTGACCACGTTCCAGGCGGCGTAGATGAGGCTGGGGCTCACACCCGCCGGCCAATCTGTGTGGATGGTCCAGTTGACCCCCAACCTCTCGGCGGAATTAGCGGGCCCGACCCAGCCCAGGCGGTCAGGACCAATCAGATCCCGGATGTAGTCTCCCAAAGAATAGATGCCGGCCGCCGTGAAGCTGACCGTCCCGTTGAGGGCCTTGACCCGCTGCAGCTGGTCCGGGCGCAGGAACTGGGCATGCTGGACGATCGGACGGTCCTCGCCCATGCTCTTCTCCCGGGCCGTCGCCTCGGCAGCAACCAGGACCTGCTCAATGGCCTCATCGCCGATGGCGTGGGCGGCGATCTGGCGGTTGGTCTTCCAGTTCTTCTGCAGGGCGGCGACCAGTTCATCCTGGGGGTCGACCCGCATGCCGCGGTAGTCCGGCGTGGTGACGCCTGGCGGATTCTTGGCGAAGGGGCGCGAGAGGAAGGCCGTTTCGACGCTGCCGTCCATCCAGAACTTGATGCCCGCCAGCCGGACCCGGTTGATGTAGCGCTGGTCGAGGTCCGGCCGCACCGCAAGGAGGTCGGCGCTCGTCTCGCCGTTGGGGTTCGTGCGGCTCTTCTGGATCTGGTAGGCGGAATCGATGATCCGCGCCGAGGCCGAGGCCTTGGCGAACATGACAAGGTCGATGGGCAGGAGCTTCTCGTTGATGATGGCCGTGACGATCGAAATGTCGTCGCCGCTCAGTCCCAGCCCCATCTCGCTCGCCGTGGTCATTCCATTCTCGACCCAGAGCTGAGTGGCCCGCTGGACACCCTTCCGGGTCTGGGCCTCCGTCAGGGGCTGCCGGGTCGCCAGGATCGCCATCCATGCCGTTTCGGCGGCATGGCCCTCGAGCTCGCGCCCCCCCGGCAGGCGGTCGAAAAAGCCGCCCTCCGGGTCGGGGGTATCGGCGCCCAGCTTCAATTCCTTCATCAGGGCAGAGTTGAAGACCCCATGGTGGCCGGATCCATCGGAAATGCCGATCGGACGGGTGGCGCTCACCGTGTCGAGTTCTGCCCGCGTCGGGTGACGCTTCTCGGCCATTTGCTCGGCCCGGTAGCCCATGCCGACAATCCGATCGCCCTCGGGGGTTTCCGCGGCGTGCGCCTTCAGGCGGGCCAGCAGTTCGGGAATGTTCCTGACGCCGGCGAGGTCGGCGTCGAGCATGGTGTGGGTGGCGTAGATCAGATGGCCGTGGGCGTCGATGAACCCTGGCATGAGGGTCGCGCCAGCCAGGTTGACCTGGCGGGCGTCCTTCCCGGCGGCGCGAAGGGCGTCCGATCGCTTGCCGACATAGAGAATCTTGCCGTCCTTCTCGACCAGAGCTTCGACATAGGCTGGGGTCGGCCCCTTCATGGTCAGAATGTCCCCACCGCTATAGACGGTAGCGGGCGCCGCCAGGGCGGAGGCGCTGAGCATCAGGCTGGCGATGAACCCTGCGGTGGAGGCGACTCTCATTTGCAGTCTCCGGTTTCGATTGTGACCGGCCCCGGGCTGGGGCTTTGGGGGGTTAGAAGCGCAGTTCTGACGACAGCATGAAGGCGAAGCCGTCGTTGTCGACATAGACGGGGCGGCCCAGGGGGTCGAAGCCGGCGAGCAGGGCGGTCTGGCGCCAGGTCGCCTCGAACCCGAGGGTGGTCATCGGGCTGGGATCCCAGAAGAGGTTGGCGAAGGCGGTCTCATTGGCCCCGATTCCCGGGGCATCGCCCTTGTCCGGACGATCGATGCCGTAGCCCAGGTGGGAATGAAGCTTGGGTGTCCAGTAATAGGCCGCCTCACCCCAGTAGCCATCGCTGGAAATCGGCGTGCGCTCGGTGCTGTTCACGGTCTGGAAGGCGGTGGCGAGATAGGCCCCAAGCGCCTTTCCGCTGTAGACTTCGCCCTGGACGCCAAAGCGGTCCGTGAGCCTCCAGGATCCCTCGACAGCGACGCCGTTCAGGGTGGTGGTGTAGGAACCGATGTCGGTGACAGTGGGGTCCGGGTTCCGGTCATAGAGGGTCCGGAAGCGGCCTGTGGCCCCGGACACGCCCAGCACATACTTGGGCCAGGGCAGGGTGGCCTCGCGGTCGTTTCCACGGGTCCAGGCGATCCTGCCCTCGAAGTTGGGCACACCCGTGTTCTCGGTCGAGTTGGCGAAACCGGGCTTGATGTTGCTGGGCAGGGCATCCGCGACGGCGCCCTGGATCACAAGCCGGTCGGACCCCTTCACGAAGAACCGTTCCACCCGGAGTTGCGGCTTGAACGAGTTGCCCGCATTTCCGGAGCCGGCAAAGGCCGACATGCGGTCGACCATGTTCGGGATCATCGGGCTGAACACGTCCTGCTGAAGGCCGGCGGCGAACCGCCACTTGTCGCTGGTCGCATCGATGTAGGCGAAGCCGGGATACAGGCCGTACTTCCCGGACAGGAGGTCGCCGTCAAACAGGTAGGCGTAAATCATGCCCCCCAGCTGGAAGTCCCCCAGCTGGGCACCCTTGATGCTGATCAGGAGGGACGAAAGTCGCGCGTCAATCTTGGTCGTCCCATCGGGGACCCCGGGGATTTTCGGAAGGACGAAGAACGGGGTGGCGTCGGGCTGCATCCGGGCCGTGGTGGTGGTGACCGTCGTTCGAAGGGCCCCCGCCAGGGTCACGTCGAGGCCGGCGAAACGGGTTCCGACCGGCCCCGGGCGGGCCGGCTCCAGGTCCATACCGCCATCAGGCCCGCCATCCGCATCCACGACGGCCAGCGTATCGACGGCGTCCGCCTTCGCCACGGACGCGCCTGCCGCTACGGCTGCGCCCGCCGCCGGGGCGGCTGACACGGTGGAGGTCGCAGGCGCGGGAGCCCCGATCCGTGCAGCCAGATCGCGGAGCAGGCGTTCCTGCTGCTGCAGCCGGGCTTCCTGACTTTCGATGACCGCCTGTTGGCGCTCAAGCTGTTCCCTCAGCCTCTGGACCTGCGGATCCTCGGCTGCGGAGGCCCCTGCGGCGGCGAGGACGGTGAGGCTGGCCGCCGCTGCAGCCAGGACCTGGGACGAAACCAAGTTGCGACGGGGATGGATCACGAATGCGCCCAAGGGTTCGAGGGAGCTTCAGTCTAGAAAAAGGTCCCCCGTTAATGCAAATTTTTATTTACCTTCTGGATCGTCGCCTTCCCCGCAGACCCAAAAAAAATGCGCCGGAGGCGGGGATCCGCTCCGGCGCAGGTTCAGCTTCAAGAGGAGTTATGGTGAAGCTGGGTCGGTAAGGCCCGGCTTAGTGCACGCGGCGAAGGACCTGGCCAGCACGGTCGCCCGTATGCTGATCGTTCTCGATGTTCACGCAGCCGTTCACGACGGTGGCCCGGTAGCCGCGGGCACGCTGGATGTAGCGGGGGGCACCGCCCGGGAAGTCGTTGACGATCTGCGGCTGGAGGCTGCTCAGTTGCGCCAGGTCGATGACATTGATGTCCGCCCGCTTGCCGGCGGCCAGGACGCCCCGGTCCGACAGGCCAAGCACCCGGGCCGGCGCTGAGGTGATCCGGCGGACCCCCTCCTCGACCGAATACAGGGCCCGGTCACGTACCCAATAGGACATGACGAAGGTCGACCAGTCGGCGTCCATGATCTGCGAGACGTGGGCGCCGGCGTCGCCCAGGCTGGGCAGGACGTTGCGGTTGGAGATCATGTCGCCCAGTTCGCCCAGGTCCTGGCAGAACAAGCGCAGGTTGAAGAGGGCCTTGCCGTCGGTCTCCAGGGCCCGGTCGAGGAAGATCTCCACGAAGCTCTTGCCCGTCGCCTCCATGGTCCGACGGAGGTTCTGGTCGACCTCCTGGCCGTGGTCGGGGCTGTCACCGGATCCGAGGTCATAGATCGTCGAGAGCTCCTTCCAGTCATCGGTGCGGCGACCCTCGGCGGTGAGGGCCTCGCGGGTCGCCGGATCGCGGATGGCCTCGAGGCGTCCGGCCAGGTCCAGCTTGCGGATCTGGCTCCAGGTCTCGCCGCGGAAAGGCAGCTGGGACTGCAGGCCGAACATGAAGCCCGTACCGCGGACCTGGATGATGGCGGTCATGTCCCGTTCGCCGATCATCTTGTCGAGGAAGTCGGAGCTGCCGCGTCCCGCACCCTTCTGGGCACCGACGCCCCAGCTGAACAGGACCCGGGCATCCGAATCGCCCATGGCCTGCAGGACCTCGGGCGAAGCGCCCACCAACTGCATCAGTCCGCCCCGGGCGCCGACCGTCCGGGCGATGGCGACCAGCTCGGAGACATCTGCGAAGGTACCGGGGATGGACCGGCCGTCGGGCGCCTTGTGGGGCTCGTAACGGTTAGTGGAGAAGCCGAGGGCGCCGCGGTCCATGGCCTCGGCCACGATGGCGCACATCTGGTCCAGTTCCTCGGGCGTTGCCTGTTCCGCGAAGGACCGGTCGCCCATGACCGAGTATCGGACAGCGCAATGTCCGATCAGGCCCGCGACGTTGATACCGGGACGGATGCCGTCCAGGGCGTCGAGATAGCCGCCATAGTCCTCCCAGGTCCAGGGCAGGCCCGACAGGATAGCCTCGCGGGGGATGTCCTCCACCGTCTCCATCATCGCCGCCAGCAGGGGCCGGTCAGCAGGCTTGCAGGGCGCGAAGGTCAGGCCGCAATTGCCGAGAAGCGCGGTGGTCACGCCGTGCCAGCTGACTGGCGTCAGGTCCGGATCCCACCCGATCTGGGCGTCGAGGTGGGTGTGAAGGTCGACGAAGCCCGGGGTGACCAGCAGGCCGGCAGCGTCAATCTCGCGCCGGCCACGCGCCTCAACCTTGCCGATCGCCGTGATCAGGCCCCCGTCGATGGCGATGTCCGCCGTCCGCGCCGCCGCACCCGTGCCGTCCACCACGGAACCGCCCCGGATCACCAGATCATGGCTCATGACTTAACTCCCCAGACTTGCTCTACCAGACTTGCCCAAATTTCAGCGCGGACCCTGAAAAGGAACCACGAACCCAAGCGAAGCCTATCTCACATGAGATACCGTTCACTCAAACTTTCATGAAATCCCCGCGGCGTCAACCGGGGACGCGCCTAGCCTGCGGCGCGGGCCTGGGCGACGAGATCCGCCATGCCGTGTTCGTAGGCCGCTTCCGGATGGGCGCGGACCGCCCTGTCGAGGGCGACCGCGTCGGGACCGACCAGGATCCGCCAGCGCTCCTCCCGGACCCCGTCCAGGATGATTTTCGCCGCCTCTGGAGGCGGAAGACCGTTGTCCCGGAAGGCCTCGCCCATGGCCCTGGCCTCGGCGGTCGCACCCTCCGGCGGCGCGAACTCGGACATGGAATTGATGGCGATATTGGTGCCGATATGGCCGGGCATGACCACGCTGGCCTTCACGTGTGGGGCATTGATGCGGAAGTCATTAATGAGGGCCTCGGTGAAGCCCTTCACGGCGAACTTGGCGGCGGAATAGGCCGTATGCGCCGTCTGCGGGCCGAGTGAGGCCCAGAACCCATTGACCGACGAGACGTTGATCATGTGCGCCTCGGGGGCCTTCAGCAGCATCGGCAGGAAGGCCCGGGCGTTGTAGTAGACCCCGTACCAGCACACCGCGAAGGTTCGCTCCCACTGGTCCCGGGGGGTGTTGATGAAGCTGCCGCCCCCGCCAATGCCGGCGTTGTTGAACAGCAGGTGGACGTGGTCCGTCTCGTGCTGCTCGCCGGTGTGATCGCGGAAGGCCAGGGTTTCCTTCTCCTGGGCCACGTCGGCCACGAAGGTGGTGATCCGGACCCCCTGGACGGCGGTCTTCTCGGCGATGCGGACCGTCTCCAGCATGTCGGCCTCGCGGATGTCGCACATGGCCACGCTGCAGCCCTCGGCGGTCAGGGCCTGCACCAGGGCCCGGCCGATGCCGCTGCCGCCGCCGGTCACCACCGCAATCTTGCCGCTGAAGTCCTTCATCGTATTCCTCCCTGCAGCCCCGGTGCGTCCGGGACCTTTTGAAATTCAGCCGCCGCGCTCGGCCCGGTGCTGGTTGGCCACGCCCTTGAGGAGGGCCTGGGTCTCGGGCTGGGTCATCAGGTCTGCGAAGAGCCGGCCCTCCAGCTTGAGCATGTCCATGGTGACGGGCGAGACCGCCTCGCGCACCAGCCGCTTGATGTGGGCCACGGCCCGGGCCGGCCGGCCGGCGATCTCCCGGGCGATGACCAGGGCCCGATCCAGGGCGGTCTCGGCACTGTCCGCCGGGACCACCTCCTGGAAGACGCCCAGCTGCAGCATTTCCTGGGCCGAGACCAGGCGGGGCCTCAGCATCATTTCCAGGGCCCGGCCCCGGCCGACGATGGCGGTCAGCCTCTGGGTACCGCCGCCGCCGGGCAGGATGCCCACCGACACCTCCGGCAGGCCGAAGCGGAAGGGGCCATCCTTGGCCACCCGGATGTCCGCCGCCAGGGCGAACTCCAGCCCGCCCCCCGCTGCTGAGCCGTTGAGGGCGCAGATGAAAGGCTTGGGCAGGTGCTCAAGCTCATAGAGGATTTCGGCCATGGGCCGGTCCCAGCCACCCCCGCCGCCCCGGGCGTTCTCGTCCAGCTCCTCCACCGAGAAGTGGCGGATGAAGAAGGTCGAGTCCGACCCTGTGAAGACGATGGCGCGGATGTCGTCGGACCTCAGGTCCGGCAGCATCCGATTGAGTTCGTTCAGGGTGGCGGGCGTCATCACCTGCAGCGGCGGATTGCTGAAGGTGATGACGGCGATCCCGTCCCGGATCTCGAGGGAAAGCTGGTCCATCCGCGCCTCAGCTGACCTCGAGGCCGGGCAGGTCGCCCGAGGCCCGCCAGTCAGCGAGGCGGCGGAAGTACTCGATGGGTCCGCCGCCGTAGGTGGTGTTCTGGGCGTTGGCCAGGTAGGGCTTGCCCTCGTTGTTGTAGTAGCCGGGGGTGCAGGCCTCGAGATAGGCTTGGTTGTTGCGGGCCTTGTCGATGATGGTCGCCACCCAGTCGGCCTCGGCCGCCTCGGAGGGTTCCGCGGCCCGGCCCTGCCGGGCCTTCACCTGGTCGATGATGTAGGCCGCATGCGCCGCCTGCTCGCGCAGGTTGTGCGGATAGTTGGCCGTGAAGCCGCCCTGGGTGGACCCCAGGAAGAACAGGTTCGGGAAGTTCCGCACCATCATGCCATGCAGGCTGCGCACGCCGTTCGCCCAGGCCTGGCTGAGGGGCTGGCCCTCACGTCCGTGGATGTCGTAGCCATAGCGCCGGCTGAAGCTGGTGCCCACCTCGAAGCCCGTGGAGAAGATCAGGCAGTCGATCTCATGTTCGACACCGTCCACCACAACTGCGGTCTCGGTGATCCGCTCCACGCCCTTACCATCGGTATCCACCAGCTTGACGCTCGGCCGGTTGAAGGCCTGCAGGTAGTCGTCGTGGAAGCACGGGCGCTTGCAGAACTGGCGGTACCAGGGCTTCAGGGCCTCGGCCGTCGCCGGGTCGTTGACCACCGCCTCGGCCCGGGCGCGGATGCGCTCCATGGTGGCGAAGTCGGCGATCTCCATGAGTTCGCCCAGCTTCTCAGGCGACAACCCCGCCGCGCCCTCCTTGCGGGCGATGAAGATCAGCTCCCGGAAGGCCTCGGTCCAGCCGTCGTTGACCAGGTCCTCTTCGGCATAGCCGCCGCTGACCAGGAGGTTGAAATTGTCCATCCGGTGGTTCTGCCAGCCGGGCGGCAGGGAGCGGACCCAGTCGGCGTCGATAGGCTGGTCATTGCGCACGTTCACGGCCGAGGGCGTGCGCTGGAAGACGTAGAGCTGACCCGCACCCTCGGCGAGGTGGGGCACGCACTGCACGGCGGTGGCGCCGGTGCCGATGATGCCGATCCGCTTGTCGCCGATCCGGTCGAGGCCGCCCAGGACCGAGCCGCCGGTGTACTCGTAGTCCCAGCGGCTGGTGTGGAAGGCGTGGCCCTTGAAGGTCTCGATGCCGGGGATGCCGGGCAGCTTGGGCTTGTTCAGGGGGCCGTTGGCCATGACCACGAACCGCGCCCGCATGGCGTCGCCATGGTTGGTCGAGATGATCCAGCGCTGGGCCGCCTCGTCCCAGGACAGGTCCTTGACCGAGGTCTGGAAGCAGGCGTCCTCATAGAGGTTGTAGTGCCGGGCGATCCGCTTCGAGTGCGCGTAGATCTCGGGCGCCTTGGTGTAGCGCATCTCGGGGATGAAGCCGGTCTCCTCCAGCAGGGGCAGGTAGACCAGGCTCTCGATGTCGCAGGCGGCGCCCGGATAGCGGTTCCAGTACCAGGTGCCGCCGAAGTCACCGGCAGCCTCGATCATGCGCAGGGACTTCACCCCGGCCTCGCGCAACCGGGCGCCGGCCAGCAGGCCCCCAAAGCCGCCGCCGATCACCACCACCTCGACCTCGTCGGTCAGGGGCGCGCGCTGGATGGGCGCCTCGATGTAGGGATCGTCGCCGAAGTCGGCGAACCGGCCGGCGATCTGGAGATACTGTTCATTCCCGTCCGCCCGGACGCGCTTGTCGCGCTCGGCGCGGTAGCGGTCTCGCAGGGCGTCGGGATCGAAGGGTGCCTCTTCCCGGGTGAGAACCCTGCCGGTCGAAACGGTGTCGCTCATAACCCACCTCCTACTCGCCGAGATTTCCCCAGCGTAAGCCTCTTTTGACGGTACGGTATGTAAGGTCTCACCCGGAACGGTGGGGGTCAAGCAGGTCTGGGAGTCTGTGCCGGCTAGCGAGGTCCGTTGACGCGCCGGCCACCAGGCCTAAAGTCTGAGCACAGGGTATCGGTGGCGCGGACCGGACCGCCGGGCCCTTTCGGGAGGAGACAGATCATGGCGCACGATATCGTCATCCGCGGGGGAACCGTCGTCGACGGAACCGGAGCAACCGCCTTCACCGGCGACGTCGCCATCGACGGCGGCCGCATCGTCTCGGTTGGCGGCAAGGCCGGGCCGGGACGCCAGGAGATCGATGCCGACGGCCTCGTCGTGACCCCCGGCTTCGTCGACATCCACACCCACCTCGACGCCCAGATCGGCTGGGACCCCCTGTTGACCCCAGTGAGCTGGCACGGCGTGACCACCGCCCTGCTCGGCAACTGCGGCGTCACATTCGCCCCCTGCAAGCCCGCCGACCGGCCCCTGCTGGCCGCCATGATGGAGACGGTGGAGGACATCCCGCGCGAGGCCATCCTCGGCGGCCTGTCCTGGGAGTGGGAGAGCTACGGCGAATACCTCGACGCCCTCGACAAGCTGAACCCCGCCATCAACGTCGCCGGCATGGTCGGGCACTCGGCCCTGCGCTGGTACGTCATGGGCGAGCGCTCGGTGGAGGGCGAATCCACCCCCGAGGAGAAGGCCGAGATGGCCCGGATCATCGGCCAGGCCATGGACGACGGCGCCGTCGGCTTCTCCTCCAACCGCTTCCCCGGCCATGTGGGCCCCGACGGCCGCTCCATCCCCGGTACCTTCGCCGACCACGACGAGGTGGTGGCCATTGGCCACGCCGTAGCCGCACGGGATGGCCTGATGCAGAACGTGGTGGACTTCGGCCGCAAGGACATGGCCAGCGGCGCCCTGCTGCGGCGGCTGGCCGCCGAGTGCCGGGCCCGGGTCCTGTTCAGCTACACCGTCGGCGGAAGCCCCGACTCCGGCCGCCGCAACGCCGAATACCTGGAACGCCTGAGCGAGGGCGGCCTGGACATCACCGCCCTGTCCCTGCCCAGGGGTACGGGCTTCGTCTTTGGCCTGCAGAGCCGGATCCCCGCCAGGAACATCTGGGCCCAGCGCGGCTTCTTCGGGCCGGCCTGGGAGGCCCTGGGCGCTGCCGACCTGGAGGCGCGGCTCGCGATGCTGCGCAACAGGGAGGCCCGGGCCGCCCTCGTCGCCGAGGCGAAGGCCGTGGATCCGGGCCGACTGCCCTGGGTCGAGGGTGCCTACTGGATGGGCGCATCGGAGACGCCCAACTACCTCGAACCCGCAGCCAACAGCCTGGGCGCCATGGCCCGGGCCGCCGGTGAGCACTGGAGCGAGACCTTCTTCCGCCTCAGCCTGGAGTCCGGGGGCCGCGGCCTCTTCACCTGGCGCATGTTCAGCGCGAACATCGACGCGGTCCGCGACTTCCTGCCCCATCCCCAGGTGATGCCCGGCCTGTCCGACGCCGGGGCCCACGTGTCCCAGGTCATGGACTGCGGGGTGACCAGCTTCATCCTCTCGCACTGGGTGCGGGACGAGGGCCTGTTCACCCTGGAGGAGGGCGTGCGCAAGCTGACCTCCGGCCCGGCCCGGGTCATCGGGCTGAAGGACCGCGGTGTCCTGGCACCCGGGATGCAGGCGGATATCAACGTCCTCGACCTGGCCGCCATCGGCGAGAAGTACCCGCGCGTGGTTCGTGACTTCCCCGGCGGGGTGCCGCGCTATGTCCAGGGCTCCACCGGCTACCACGCCACCTTCGTCAACGGCGAGCTCGCCTTCCGCGACGGCGAGCACGCCGGCGGCCGCTCGGGCCGTGTGGTGCGGGGTGCCCGCGCCCGCGTCGCCGCCTGATTCCCAGCTTCCCACTCCCACGACCTTTCAGGAGCCCCAAATGGCCGCCATCGACACCGGAACCCAGGACCTGCTCGCCGACCTCGACGCCGGCGTCCTGACCCTGACCCTCAACCGCCCCGAGGCCCGCAACGCCATGAGCGGGGCCATGACGGCGGCCCTGGCCGACCAGCTGGCCAAGGCCGAACTGGACGCCGAGGTGAAGGTCGTGGTGCTGACCGGCGCCGGCAAGGGCTTCTGCGCCGGCGGCGACGTCAAGGGCATGGACGAGTCCAACCAGGGCGGCGGTGGCAACTCCATCGACGGGGCCATTCACCGCCAGAGGGTGAACCAGAGGGCCACGGCCGGGCGGCTGTTCAAGATGCCCAAGCCCACCCTGGCCGCCCTGCCCGGCCCGGCGGCCGGGGCGGGCCTGTCCCTGGCCCTGGCCTGCGACATGCGGATCATGGCCACCAGCGCCATCCTGACGACGGCCTTCGCCCGGGTCGGCTTCTCGGGCGACTATGGCGGCACCTATTTCCTGACCCAGCTGGTGGGCTCAGCCAAGGCGCGCGAGCTCTACTACCTGTCAGAGCGGGTCAGCGCCGAGGAGGCCCTGCGCCTGGGCCTGGCCAACTGGGTCGCGGCACCAGAGGACCTGGCAGCCAGGACCCGCGAGATTGCCCTGCGCCTGGCCGGCGGCCCGACCGTGGCCTACCGCTACATGAAGGAGAACCTCAACCGGGCCATGTCGGGCGAGGTGGACGATTGCCTGGACCTGGAGGCCACCCACCACGTCCACTGTGGGCAGACGACCGACCACAAGGAGGCGGCCCGCGCCTTCGTGGAAAAGCGCGAGCCGGTCTTCATCGGCCGCTGAGCCGGCCCTCCAGCCGGCCGACGGTCGGCGCTGGCCTCACGACGTGCCCACCGCCCCGCCATCGCTGGCGATGACCTGGCCGACCACGAACTCCCCGGCCCGCGAGGACAGGAAGATGGCCAGGCCCGCAATGTCCTCGGGGGTCCCGACCCGGCCCGACGGGTTACCCCGGCCGACCCGGTCCCAGTCCGCGTTCTCGGTCTCGCCGCCAAAGCCCACCCCGGTGGACAGCATCCAGGTCGGATAGGGGCCGGGGGCGATGGCGTTGCAGAGGATCCGCTCCTTGGTCAGGTGCGAGGCCAGGAAGCGGGTCAGGTGGTGTACGGCCGCCTTGGAGGCGCCGTAGGAGAAGGTATCGAAGGCCGCCGACTTCAAGCCGTCGATGGACCCGATGTTGATCACCCGCGCCGGGGCCCCCTCGCCCGCGGCCTTGCGCAGCAGGGGCAGGAGCTTCTGGGTCAGGAAGAAGACGCCCTTGACGTTGGTGTCCATCACCTTGTCCCAGCCCACCTCGGGGAAGGACTCGATGGGCGCGCCCCAGGCGGCGCCGGCGTTGTTCACCAGGATGTCGAGCTTGTCCTCTTTCGCCGCCAGGCGGGCAGCAAGGGACTCGATGCCGCTCATCTGCGAGAGGTCGGCCGGCAGGGAGATGCAGGTCCCGCCGTAGGTCTTGGCCAGGCGCTCGGCGGTGGCATCGCAGACGTCCGCCTTGCGCGACGAGATGTAGACCTTGGCGCCCGCTGCCAGGAAGCCCGCAGCGATCATCTCGCCGATGCCGCGCGAACCGCCAGTGACCAGGGCGACCTTGCCCCGGATGGAAAAGATATCGTCGAAGCCCATGGTCATGTCTCTCTCCCTGGAATGCGCCCGGGGCGGATACCCCCGGGTCAAATGAGCCCCCCCTCGCCTTCCGGCAGGGGGATGTTGGTGCGTGGCGAAAGCCGTATAGGATCGGGACAAGGCGGACAATCCGGTCTGCAGGGCATACCGGACGCAGAAATCCGCCGGAAGCCAACCGGGACAGGAGGCCCGCCGACATGAGCTTTGACACCCCCCTCGTCCTTCGCGGCCCCCTGCGCGCGCCCCGCCAGATGCTGGCCGACCAGGCGTATGGCGGCCATGCCTCCATCCATGACGACGCCATGGCCGAGAAGCTCGGCTTCCGGGCGGGCCCCATCGAGGGACCGACCCACTTCAGCCTTTTTCCGCCCCTGCTGCAGCAGATCTGGGGCCAGGCCTGGTTCGAGCGCGGCTGTCTCTCCTCGCACTACCTGAACATGGTGGTGGAGGGCGAGGAGGTCCGGGCCTTCGCCGAGGTTCCCGCCGCCGGCGCAACCTCGACCCGCGTCTGGGCAGAGAAGGCGGATGGCACGCCGGTGCTGGAGGCCTCCGCCAGCCTGGGCCCCGACCACGGCCAGACCCTGCTGGAAGGCCGCATGGCCGCCCTGCGCCCGCCAGGCCGGCTGGTGATCCTGGAGGACCTGCACGTGGGCCTGAAGGGCGTCGCGGAGGAGCGGGTGCGCATGGACGCCGACCAGCACATGGGCGCCCTCTATCCCTTCAGCCTCAACGACAAGCTGAAGGTCATCACCGAGACCTCGCCCTGGTACGCCGACGCCGCCAACTCGCCCTGGGGCCGGCCGATCATTCCCTTCGAGATGATCAGTGTCCTGGCGGAGTATTCCTCGGGCACCGCCCGCTTCCCGGTAAAGGGGCCGGCCGTGGGCCTGTTCGCCGACCAGGAAATCCGCCTGATCAAGGGGCCCCTCTTCGTCGGCGAGGACTATGTCATCCGCCGCGAGATCGCCGCCCTGGCCCAGAGCAAGCGCACGGAGTCCTATTGGGTGCGCACCCGCATCTTCGACTCCACCGGGACCGAGCAGGTGGCCGAGATGCTGCTCAACCACGCCACCCTCAAGCACTCCTACGCCGGCTATCCGCCGGAACTGCTGGCGTGACCGACGGGCTCGACGCCTGGCTCGACCGGGCGGTCCTCGACCCCGCCGACCTCGACACGGGCGAGGCTGAGGTCCTGGTGCTGGGCGAGTTCAACCACTTCGTCCACGAGAAGGGCGACTTCCGGATTGCCATGGCGCGGGAGGCCCGCAGGCTGGGCTTCGACGTCTGGGCCGAGGAACTGGGCTGGTCCGACGGCCGGCGGCTGGCCCGGTATTTCGAGACCCGGGACGAGGCCGTCTTCGACCGCCTGTCCCTGTTCGGCTGGAGCGGAGAGGCACGGGCCGACCGGGATGACCGGCCCACCGGGATCTTCAGGGCGTCCCTGGAGACCTATCCCTTCGCCCTGATGCGCGCCGAACAGACGCGCTTCTACCGGGCGCTCTCGCCCAAGGCCCTCCATGGCTTCGACGTGGCGGCGGGGCATGACGGCGGCTATGTCGACCTGTTCGCCCGGCTGGACGCCACAGGCGCGCCACAGGCCTGGAGGGCCGCCCTGGCGCGCCGTCCGGGCGAGACCCTGGCAGAAGAAGTGACGCGACTCACCGCCCTGGCCGCAGAGGCGCCTGCGGGGCTCGACCGCCTCGCCCGCGCCGACCTGTCGGCCCTCATCGACGGCCTGACCTATACCGGCCTCGTGAAGACGGCCGCGACCTACGCCGAGACCGCCCCGGCCATGGCCGTCCGGGAGGACGCCATGAAGCGGCGGCTGGCGTCCATCCGGGCCCTCAGCCCCGGCCGGCTGGTCCTGATGGGCCACGCCCTGCACCTGGTCCGGGACGATGCGGCCATCTCCGCCCCGGGGATCGTCGGCCCCGGCGGCCAGCGGACGTCCTCGCTTGGCCACCATGTCGGCCAAGAGCTCGGCCTACCCATGTTCATCGTCTGGATGATCTACGGCGGCGGCGAGGACTCCCAGCCCCTGCCGGACCTCCCGCGCCGGGCGGACTTCGGAGCCGATACCCTCAATGCCCGCCTGGCAGCCCGGTTCGACCGGCCCGTGCTGCTGGACGCCCGGCAGGCACCGGACACGCCCGTGCGCATCGCCCACATGTACAACACTGTCATCGAGACCGCCCTGCCAGGGGCCGTGGACGCCCTCTGGTTTGTCCCCAGGGTTTCTCCCCTGCAGGCCTGAAGCTGGGTAGGGCTCGAACAACCAAGACAGGAAGCGATTTCAAAGGGGTTTTGAGTCCTGGGTACCTGGGGACGCTCTTGTTTGGACGAAAGCGCCATCACCGTCCCGAAATGTGATAAAAATGTAATAGCGGTATCCCTGAAGACCGGGCAATATAGTTCCAAAGGTGCCGAGAACGGGCAATCAGGCCGAAGGCGCAGGGAGAGGAAACGTACGATGAAGGGTCATTACTTCTATGGCGCGTCAGCGATCGCGGTCGCGGCTGGCCTGATGGTGGCGGGTGCCGCCCAGGCTCAGGACACCAAGGCCAACACGGTCGAGGAAGTCGTCGTCACTGGCTCCTTCATCCAGGGCACGCCCAAGGACACCGCCATCCCCGTCGCGGTGCTGAACCAGGAAGACCTGGAAAAGCGCGGCTCACCTTCCATCCTCGACATCATCAAGAGCCTGCCGATCTCGGGCCCGGTCCTGGGTGACTCCAACCAGTTCTCCACCGCTTCCCAGGGCCGCAACGGCGGCGGCACCATCAACATCCGCGGCCTCGGCGCCCAGCGGACCCTGGTGCTCCTGAACGGCAAGCGTTTCGCCGGCTACCAGGCCGACACCAACCTCCTGCCGGAATCGGCCATCGGCCGGGTCGAGGTGCTGAAGGACGGTGCCGCGGCGACCTACGGCTCGGACGCCATCGGCGGCGTGGCCAACTTCATTACCCGCAAGAACTTCAGCGGCATCGAGGTCGGCGGCGACTATCGCTACGTGCCGGGTTCGGACGGCGGCGACTACAACGCCAACATCCTCTACGGCTGGGTGGGCGACACTTCCAACCTCCTGGTCAGCGTCGGCTACAAGCACCGCGGCCAACTCGCCAACGTCGAGCGTGACTGGGTGATCGCGCCCTACACCACCAACCCCTCGGGCTGGTCAGTCCTGGGCCAGCCGGGCGTCTGGTCAATCAAGAACGGCGCGGGCGGCACGGGCACCACCGTGGGCCTCGCGGTAGACGCCAACTGCACCGCCGTCGGCGGCTATGCCGGCTTCAGCGGCGCAACCCCGGCCTGCTATTTCTCCTACATCCCCTTCGACAACATCGTCGAGGAACAGGACCAGTACCAACTCTACAGTGAGTTCAATGCCGACGTTGGGGACTCTTCCAAGTTCCACGTCGAGGCCCTCTACACCCAGACCTCGCAGCCGGACTACCGGTTCTCGCCGGGCTATCCGCCGACCTCCGGGCCCAACGGCCCGGGCTCGGTCAACGTCTACAGCGTTGCGGCCTCCAACCCTGGATTCAATACCTTCCTGACCCAGACCGGTAACAGTGCCCTGATCGGGACGGCACAGAGCGCCCTTGCGACCCTCTGGCGTCCCCTCGGTGCCGGCGGTAACCCGACCACGGGCGGTCGCGGCGGCCAGAGCGGCAGCCGGAAGTACGAAGAAGTCCGGATTGCCGCCGACCTGTCCGGCGACACCGGCTTCTACGACATTGGCTACCAACTCGGCGCCACCTACATCCGCGAGCTTCAGGACCAGCAGACGACGGACATCCTGATCGACCGGCTGCAGCGCTCCCTGAACGGCCTGGGCGGACCGGGCTGCACGGGCTCTACCCCCGGTGCCAACGGCTGCCAGTACTTCAACCCCTTCTCCAATGCCTATGCCGGGAACCCGGCCCTGGGCCTGACCAACCCCGGCTTCGTGTCGACCAACGCCAACAGCAAGTCCCTGGTGGCCTGGCTGTTCGACCGGCAGAAGTACCGGGCCCAGCAGGACACCTTCGTCTTTGACGCGGTCCTGAACGGCCAGCTGCCGGTCCTGGCCCTGCCCGGCGGCGACATCGGCTGGGCCGCCGGCGCCCAGTACCGGAAGGTCACCTTCCTCCAGCAGATCGACAGCCCGTTCTACAACGCGGACATCACGCCCTGCCCGGTGGTAGGCTCTACGAGCTGCGCCTTCCCGACAGGTCCCTACATCTTCCTGGGCCAGAACAAGAACCTGCGCCTGGAGCAGAGCGTCTACGCCGTGTTCGGCGAACTGAACCTGCCGATCACCGATAGCCTGAACGCCCAGTTGGCCCTCCGCTACGAGGACTACGGCGGCCAGACGGGGTCCACCACCAACCCGCAGATCCGGGTGAAATGGCAGGCCCTGGAATGGCTGGCCCTGCGCGGCTCTTACGGCACCTCCTTCCGGGGTCCGACCTCGGGCAACGTAGCGCCCACCGGCTCCACAGGCCTCTCCGGCATCGCCGCCGCTGGCAACAACTTCAAGTCGGTGGACTTCTTCGGCAACCCGGGAACCCAGGCCGAGACGGCGACCACCTATTCGGTCGGCGCTATCTTCCAGACCGACGCCCTGACCGCCACCCTGGACTACTGGTCCTATGACCTGAAGGACCAGATCACGACCGTTCCGGCCAACGTGGTCGCCACGGCAGTGGCGGGGATCGGGAACGGCAGCCAGACCGTGAACTGCGCCAGTGGCGTCCGCTACCTGATCACCTTCAACAACAACAATGCCTGCATCCAGGGCGTAACGGTCGGTAACGACATCGCCCGGGTCCGGTCCGACACCACCAATGGACCGGGCATCAAGACCACCGGCGTAGACGCCGACGTCGACTACCGCTTCGACGACATCTTCGGCGGCGAAGTGCATATCGGCGGCAATGTCAGCTACGTGCTCAACTTCGAGCAGGAGGCCTTCAAGTTTGCGGGCGTCACCGTCTCGGGCGCTTACGACGCGGTCGGACTGACCAACTACAACCGCCTGCCGGGCACCATCCCGGACTGGCGCGGCCAGTTCTACGCCGACTACAACCGCGACATTCACAATGTCCGGTGGACGATGAACTATGTGGACGGCGTCAAGGATGACCGAGGCCCGACCACGGTCCAGACCGGGGCGTCCACGAACTGCAATGTGGCCAACGCCACGGCGGGGACGGCGACCAACTGCAAGCTGATCACCTTCGGCCTGGAGCAGGACGCCTTCATCAGCCACGACCTGACCTACCGGCTGCAGCTGCCCGACGACCTGACCCTGACGGCCACGATGTTCAACCTCCTCGACACCGAGCCCGCACAGGCCCGGATCGAAATGAGCTACGACCCGTTCATCGGCAACCCGCTGGGCCGGACCTTCAAGGTCGGCGTCCGCAAGAAGTTCTGATCGCCTCCACCGAGGCTTCAGGCGCGCCGCCCCCGGAAACGGGGGCGGCGTTTCTGTTTTCGGGATCTGAATATGCTTTGAACGTGGATCCCCCGGCCATCGCCGCCATTGCGGCACTTTTTCCGGATTTTGAGCATACCGAATGCTAAAAGGATTGACGTCAGGGCACTGAGGCTTCAGCCTCCTCAATCATGCCGGGGTCGCTCAGAAACCTTCGGTCAGGGTTGGGGAAGAAACATGTATAAGAAAACTGCCTGGGCGGCGGGTGCCGCCCTCACGGTTCTGGCTGCGGCCAGCGTCGCCATGGCCCAGCAGACCAGCCGCAAGGATGCCGAGGCCGAAGCCACCACAATCGGTGAACTGATCGTCACGGCGGAAAAGCGCGAGCAGAAGCTGCAGGACGTGCCCATCGCCATCACGGCCTTTACCGCCAAGCAGCGGGAAACGACCGGGATCGTCTCGATCCAGGACATCACCAACTTCACCCCCGGCCTGACCTACAATTCCGGCCTCGACCGCGCGGCGATCCGCGGCGTCGGGCGCCTGACCAACCGCCTGTCCTCAGACGCGGCCGTGGCGACCTATTCGGACGGCTTCTACACCACCTCCGTGGCCGAGGCCGGCAAGTCGACCCTGATCGTCGACCGGATCGAGGTCCTGCGGGGACCGCAGGGCACCCTCTACGGCCGCAACGCCATCGGCGGTGCCATCAACGTCATCTCCAAGCGCCCGACCAACACCAAGGTCGGTGAGGCCCGCGTCACCCTCGGCAGCTATGGCCTGCACAACTACGAGCTTCTGGTTTCAGGGCCGGTCACCGACTTCGCCCGGGTCCAGTTCTACGGACAGTTCGTCGAGCAGACGGAAGGCTATTTCCGGAACGTGGCGACGGGCAACCGCTTCAAGGACGCCATCAACAACAACTACCTTGAGGTTCAAGCCGACGTCGACGTGGGCGAACGCGGTCACCTGTGGGTAAAGTACGCCAAGCCCAAGTGGTTCGACCAGTCTGGAAACAGCGGCGGGAACCTGAGCAACAGGGAGTATTCCTACAACTACTCCGGCGTGGACGCCCTGACCATCAACCCGGCCTTCGGCCTGACCCTGCCGAACCGCACCCAGGTCGGGACCGTAACCTCCAACCCGCAGCTCAAGGACCCGCGGACCGCCAACACCGACTTCCAGACCCGCATCAAGAACACCGGCATCAACATCCTGACGGCGCAGTACACCCAGGAATTCGACGCTTTTGACGTGAAGTACGTCGGCGGCTACGACTCCTACAAGTACGACCTGTATCAAGACAGCGACGGCCTGCCGATCCTGAGCTTCCAGGTGCCGCTCAACGTCTCTCCCCTGCCGTCGCAGAACACCTGCCAGTATGTGCCGGGGTGCAGGCCGCTCACCATCGACGCCAGCGGCAACCGCTTCAGCTATATCGAGGACAAGTCCTGGTTCAGCCACGAGCTCAACATCTCCTCCAACCAGGAGGGCCCGTTCCAGTGGATCGCCGGCCTGTATTACTTCAAGGACACCTACCACAACCCGCAGATCTCTTACTCAACCC
>CAIZKE010000117.1 GCA_903933475.1 uncultured Alphaproteobacteria bacterium
AGTCCACGCCCTGGGCCAGGGCGAAGTCGAGGTCCAGCCGGTCCTTCTCGGTCAGGGCGGGAATGGGAATGGCCAGGCCGGGCAGGTTCAGGCCCTTGTGGTCGGAGAGGATATCGCCGCTGATCACCTCGGTCTCGGCGAAGTCCTGGCCGAAGCGGACGACCTTCAGCCGGACCTTGCCGTCGTCCAGCAGCACGTCGGCCCCGGTCCGCAGGGCGGCGAAGATCTCGGGGTGGGGCACGCAGACCCGGCGGGAATCCCCCGGCGTCGGGTCACGGTCGAGACGGAAGGCCTGGCCCCGGGTCAGCTCCACGCGCCCGCCCCGGAACTCGCCCAGCCGGATCTTCGGCCCCTGGAGGTCCGCCAGCACCGCCAGCGGCCTGCCCACCTCGGCCTCGGCGGCCCGTACCCGGGCAATGGCCGTGGCGTGGTCCGCATGCTCGCCATGGCTGAAATTCACCCGGAAGACGTCGGCCCCCGCCCGGGCCAGGGCGACGATCTGCTCCGGCTTTCGGGTCGCCGGTCCGAGGGTGGCGACAATGCGGGCTCTGCGGGCGCGAATCATGAGGGGTCCTGGTCTGGGTCGCCCACACTCTTAGCCCTAAACTTTGAAGGGGGTTTAACGGTGGCGGCCGGGAGGTCTCCAATTGAGGGACCCTTCACAGCGCCAGTTCTCCTCCCCAGGGGGAGGTAGACCGCGCAGCGGGACGGAAGGGGTCAGCTGATGGGCTGTTGACCCCCTCACCGGGCTTCGCCCGGAGCTCCCCCTGAGGTGGAGCAATTGGCGTTCTAATTCCTCCCCCAAGGGGGAGGTAGACTGCGCAGCGGGACGGAAGGGGGTCGGCTGAGGGGCCATTGACCCCCTCACCGGGCTTCGCCCGGAGCTCCCCCTGATGGGGAGCACTTGGCGTTTTAATTCCTCCCCCCAGGGGGAGGTGGACCGCGTAGCGGGACGGAGGGGGTCAACGGACTCGCCGCAGACCCATCACTCCGCTTCGCCGGGAGCTCCGCCTTAGGGGCTGTAGATGTCGACGCATCTCAGGGCAGGGCCAGCCCCGGCAAGGTCCTGGCCTCCTGGAAATCGAGACGCCCGGACTGGAAGCCGGTCCTCAGGCCGGTGTCGCGGCCGAATTCCAGCAGGGTGTCCTGCGCCTTTGAATAGGCGGGCCAGGCCTGGCCGCCGGGGCAGTCCGGGCGGCCCGTCTTGGCGAAGGTGGCCCAACAGCCGTTCATCAGGGCGGCCATGGCGCGGTCTTCCTCCGATACCGCCGACATGGGCGTCCGCCGACCCCAGTACTGGAAGACGTACTGGATCTCCGCAGCGTGGGCGGCCCGGTCGGTGAAGGGCCGGAACCGGGTTCCCACGTAGGAGAAGTGGTAGAGCCAGGCCGGGGCCCCCGAGGCGGCCTGTCGGGCGATCCAGCGGGCCGGCGCGCCCATGGCCCGGTCGGTGAAGACGGCCCGGGCCAGGGCTTCGTCGCCCCGGGCGGCCGGGCCGGAATAGACCTCCCGCGCGCCCTCCGGCACGGCGCGGATCATCTCTGGCCGCCAGGGGCCCATCAGGGAGTCCTCGCCGGAGTTCCAGCCGATGATCAGGGGCACGTCGGCGGCCCGTCCGGCGGCGAAGGCCTGGCTGGGGGTTTCCTTCAGCAGGCGGCCGTCCGGGAAGGGGCCAAAGCTTCCGCCGACCCCGCCCACCAGGCTCTCGGCCGGCAGGGCCCGCAGGTCGGCGGCGGAGGCCTTGGCGTGGCCCAGGGCCGCCAGGGCCTCTTCCCCGGCTTGGGCCCGGGCCGCCAGGGTCGCGGGTGGGAACCAGCCGCCCCCCGACTGGACGATGGCGCGGGCGTAGAGGCCCTTCGTCGAGGGCGTCGCCAGCAGGGCCAGGGTGCTCATGCCGCCGGCGCTCTCCCCGAACACCGTGACCTGCCGGGGGTCACCCCCGAAGGCTTCGATGTTGCGCTTTACCCACTGGAGGGCGGCGATCTGGTCCATCAGGCCGTAGTTGGCCAGGGGCTCGTCCCTCCGGGCGGCGGCGGTCAGGGCGGGATGGGCGAAATAGCCCAGCGGCCCCAGCCGGTAGTTGATCGTCACCACCACGATCCCCTGCCGGGCGAAGGCCGAGCCGTCGTAGATCCAGCCCGCCCCCTCCCGGTGGCTGCCGCCGTGGATCCAGACCATGACCGGCGCCTTGCGGGCCTTCGCCGGGGCGAAGACGTTCAGCTGCAGGCAGTCCTCGCTCATGGGGCCGTTGGCACCGCCGCCGTTGGGTGTCCCGTCGGCATTCATCTTCTGCACGCAGGAGGGGCCGTTCCTCGTGGCGTCCCGCTCTCCTGTCCAGGCGTCGGCCCGGGCCGGCGGGGCCCAGCGCCGATCCCCCGTGGGGGGAGCCGCGTAGGGGATGTTGCGCCAGACGCCGACGCCGTCCTTCGCCTCGCCGGCCAGGGTGCCCGTCTCCACCCGGACCCGGGCGGGCTCGGCAAGTGCCGGGGCAGCGAGGAGGGCGAGGGCGAGGGCGGCGAGGCGGGCGAGGGCCCGGAGCGTTGGGGTCATGGCGTGTCTCCCTGTTGGCGCGGACTTCGCCGCAGGGCCGGACGGGCGTCAAGGCCCTGCGCCCTTCAGTGAAAGTCCCGGCTCGCCACCAGGCGTCCCGCACCGGCGGGCGTCGTCTCGCCGGGCTCGTCCGTCCTCAGGCTCGCCGCCAGGAAGGACAGGTCAGTGACCCGCTCGGCCACCAGGTGGAGGATGTCCCCGGCGACCTGCACCCGCCCCTCCACCAGGGCCAGGCCCGAGCGCATGACCGCTGGCCTGTGGGCCTCGAAGACGTCCTTCCAGACGACGATGTTGGCCGTCCCGGTCTCGTCCTCCAGGGTCATGAAGACCACCCCCTTGGCCGTGCCGGGCCTCTGGCGCACCAGGACCAGGCCGGCCACGGCGGTGCGGCGCCCGTCCCGCATCCGCTTCAGGTCCGCCGCCGGGCGGGCACCCCGCGCCGCCAGTTCCTCGCGCAGGAAGGCGCAGGGGTGGGCCTTCAGGGACAGGCGCAGGGTGCGGTAGTCCTCGGCGGTCTCCCGGGCGGCGCTCATGAGCGGCAGGTCGACCCCGGGCTCGGGCAGGTCAGTCCCCGCCGCCAGGGGCGCGTCCCGGTCCGCCCGGTCGGCGCCGGCCAGTCCCTTCACCGCCCAGAGGGCCTGGCGGCGGCTCACCCCCAGGCCGGCGAAGGCGTCGGCCTCGGCCAGGAGCTCCATCCCCCGTCCGCTCACCACCCGGGCGAAGTCAGCGATGGTGCAGGCCCCCCGGGCCCGGGCCAGGACCAGCCGCTCGGCGTCCTCCTGGGCCAGGCCCCGCACCTGTCTCAGGCCCAGCCGCATGGCCCGCAGCCGCTGTCCGGACACCGGCTCCAGGGTGCAGTCCCAGTCGCTGGCCAGGACGTCGGCGGGGCGCACCTCCACCCCGTGCTCCCGGGCGTCCCGCACCAGCTGGGCGGGCGGGTAGAAGCCCATGGGCTGGGAGTTGATCAGGGCCGCGCAGAAGGCGTCGGGCCAGCGCCACTTCACCCAGGCCGAGGCGTAGACCAGGAGGGCGAAGCTGATGGCGTGGCTCTCGGGGAAGCCGTAGGAGCCGAACCCCTCGATCTGGCGGAAGCAGCGCTCGGCGAAGTCCGGGTCGTAGCCCCGCCCGGTCATGCCCTCCAGGAAGCGGCGGCGATATTCACTGACGCTCCCCAGGTTGCGGAAGGTGGCCATGGCCCGGCGCAGGCCGTCGGCGTCGTTCTCGCTGAACCGCGCCGCCTCGATGGCCAGGCGCATGGCCTGCTCCTGGAAGAGGGGCACGCCCAGGGTCTTGCCCAATACCCGGTGCAGCTCGTCCGGCGGGCCGTGCTCCGGCGACGGGGCGGGAAACTCCACCGGGTCGGTCCCGTCGCGCCGGCGCAGGTAGGGGTGGACCATGTCGCCCTGGATGGGGCCGGGCCGGACGATGGCGACCTCGATCACCAGGTCGTAGAAGCGCCGGGGCTTCAGGCGCGGCAGCATGGACATCTGGGCCCGGCTCTCCACCTGGAAGACGCCCACGGAGTCCGCCCGGCACAGCATGTCGTAGACCTGCGGGACCTCCTGGGGGACCTGGGCGATGTCGGTCAGCCGGGTCCCGTCCGCCCGGGGCGGGATCATCTCGAAGGCCTTGCGCAGGGCGGTCAGCATGCCCAGGGCCAGGATGTCCACCTTCATCAGGCCCAGGGCGTCGATGTCGTCCTTGTCCCACTCGATGAAGGTGCGGTCCGGCATGGCGGCGTTGCCGATCGGGACCATCTCGTCCAGCCGGCCCCGGGTCAGGACATAGCCGCCCACGTGCTGGGACAGGTGGCGGGGAAAGCCCAGGAGCTCGCCGGCCAGGGCGGTGGCCCGGCGGATCTCCGGGGCGTCCGGGTCCAGTCCCGCCTGGCGGATGTAGGGGTCCGGGCTCATGCCGCTCCAGGGTCCCCAGACCGTCCCGGCCAGGGCCGCGGTGACGTCCTCGGTCAGGCCCAGGGCCTTGCCCACCTGGCGGATGGCCATCCGCGGACGGAAGTGGATCACCGTGGCGGCGATGGCGGCCCGGTCCCGGCCATAGCGGCGGAAGAGGTACTGCATGACCTCCTCCCGGCGCTCGTGCTCGAAGTCGACGTCGATGTCCGGCGGCTCGCCCCGGGCCTCGGAGATGAAGCGCGAGAACAGCAGGTCCTGGTCCTTCTTCGTCGGGTCGACGGCGGTAATGCCCAGGCAGAAGCAGACCACGGAGTTGGCGGCCGACCCGCGCCCCTGGCACAGGATGCCCTGGGCCCGCGCCCAGCGGACGATGTCGTGGACGGTCAGGAAGTAGTTGGGAAAGCCCAGCTTCTCGATGAGGTTGAGCTCGTGCTCCAGGGTCCGCCGCTCACGCTCGCCCAGCCCGCCCTCGAAGCGCCAGCCCGCCCCCTCCCAGGTCAGGTCGCGCAGGTGCTGGATGGGGGTCTTGCCGGCCGGGACGGGCTCGTCGGGGTATTCGTAGCGCAGCTCCGACAGGTCGAAGCCGACGCGGCCGGCGATTTCCAGGCTGCGCTCGACGGCGGCGGGGAAACGGGCGAACAGGCGGGCCATCTCGGCCGGGGGCTTGAGCCGCCGCTCGGCGTTGGCCTCCAACCTCAGCCCCGCCTCGTGGATCGTGCAGCCCTCGCGGATGCAGGTCAGGACGTCCTGCAGGGCCCGCCGGCGGGCGTCGTGGTAGAGCACCTCGCCCACCGCGACCAGGGGTGCCCCGGCCGCAGCCCCCAGGGCCTCCAGCCGGGCCAGGTCCTGCAGGTCGCGGGGGCCGTAGCGGCGCACGCCCCCCAGCCAGATCCATCCCCGCCGGGCCCGGGCCAAGGCCTCCAGCCGCCCGGGGAAGTCCGCCCTCCCGACCTCTCCCGGCGCGGGAGGCAGGACGATGGCCAGCTGGCCTTCCGCATGGTCCAGGAAGTCGCCGAGGGACAGGTCGCACCCACCCTTGGGTGCCCGCCGCTTGCCCAGGGTCAGAAGGCGGGTCAGCCGGCTCCAGGCCGCCCGGTCGGAGGGATAGCAGATGAGGTCCGGCGTCCCGTCGGCGAAGACCAGGCGGGCGCCCGCCAGAACCTTCAGGGCGCCGCCCGCCTTGCGCCCCGCCCCCCAGGCCCGGACCACCCCCGCCAGGCTGTTGCGGTCGGCGACCCCCAGGGCATCCAGGCCCAGGGCGGCGGCGGTCGCCACCAGTTCCTCGGGGTGCGAGGCGGCGCGCAGGAAGGAGAAGTTGCTGGCCGCCGCCAGCTCGGCGTAGTGGCTCATCCGAACAGGCCGTGCAGCCACCAGCGCACCGGCCGGTCATGGTCGTGCAGGCCCGAGCGGAAGACCCAGAGCCGGGCCCCGTCCTGGTCTTCCACCCGGTAATAGTCCCGCACCTGGTCGGTCCGCACCGCCTCGATACCGGTCCGCCACCATTCCGCGCCGATCCGCTCGGGCCCCTCGGCCAGGCGGATGCGATGCACCCGCCCCCGCCAGCGGAACTGCCGGGGCGGCTCGTCCGGGGTCAGGGCGATCACCGCCTCCAGGACCTCGGGACGGGGCAGGAGGCGTAAGGGGCGGGGGCGCCAGGCGGGCCAGCCGCCGGCGGGGCCAGCCTGCGCCTCCCGGGCCGCAGCCCGGTGCACCGAGCGTTCGGGAACATGGCTGGCCAGGGGCCGGCTGCGCCAGACCCGCCGGGCCCCGAGCCGGGCGGTCAGCCGGTCGATGAGGGGCGCCAGGGCCTCGGGTCCCTCGACCGGCTCCAGCAGGCTGGCCAGGTCGGACTGGCCTGGCGCCAGGACCTCGGTCTCTGCCGCCTGCAGGCTCACCGCCTCGATCCCGAAGCCGGGGTCCAGGCTCTCCAGCCGGGGCAGGAAGAGGCGGGCGATGCGGTCCGGGTCGCGGGCCGGGCGGGACAGGCCCAGCTCCAGGCCCACGGGGGCGCCGTCCACCCGGTGGAAGTCCAGGCGGAAGCGCCGGGCCCCGCGTCCGGACGCCTCCAGCCGCGCGCACAGGCGAAGGGTCGCGTCCCGGCACAGGCGGGCCAGGTCCTCCGGCGCGCTCACCGGCTCGGCCAGGTCCAGGCGGGCGAACCAGGGGGTCGGCGGGCGGCGGAAGGCCAGGGCCTCGGGGGCCCGGCCCAGGGCCTGGTCCAGGCGTAGCAGGACCTTGGTGCCAAAGCGCTTGGCCAGGGGGGCCCGGGGCAGGCCGGCCAGCTGGCCGATCCGCCTCAGGCCCAGCCGGGCCAGGCGCTCCACCGCCGCCGGCTCCAGGCGCAGGGCAGTGGTCGGCAGGCCGGCCAGTTCGGGCGCGAGGGGCTGGGCCTCCGTCCCGCCGGGTTCCAGGATTCGGGACGCCAGGACCTGCGGGCCGGCCGCCGCTGCCGGGCTCCGCGCCAGGGCCCAGGCCGCCCCGGCGGTGTCGGCCACGGCGATCCGGCCGGTCAGGCCGTCCCTCGCCAGGCGTGCGGCCAGGTCGGCGGCCATCTCGGCCTCGCCGCCCCACAGGTGGGAGACGCCGCCGATGTCGAGGAACAGGCCGTCCGGCGGGTCGGGGGCCACGGCGGGGGAAAAGCGCACACACCAGTCGGCCAGGGCCTCCAGGGCCCGGGCGTCGGCCCCGGGTTCGGCCTCGGCCAGGACCAGGTCGGGACGCAGGGCCCGGGCGTCGGTCAGGCCCTGGCCGGGGAAGAGTCCCGCCGCTGCGGCCTGCGGACTGACGGCGGTCAGCACCCTCAGGCCCCGGGAAAGACTGGCCAGGGCGAAGGGCTCAGCCTGCGGCGCTGAAGGCCGCCGGCGCCGCCAGGTCTCGATCGCCCAGTTCGGCGACCAGACGCAGAGGATGCGCGACATCGGCTTCTCCCTCGTCTGCGGTCCCGGCGGCTTCCACCAGCCAGGCTCCGCTCCGTCCGCCCCGGCTACGGGCCAGGCGCAGGCGCCAGCGGGGTGGTCCCAAGCCCAGTCCAACAAGGCCCAGTCCGCCCAGATTTGGCGCGCTGGCCGCTGGCGCCACCCGCCAGCAGGTCGACGCCGCCGTGCCCCCCGCTGTCGCCCCGCCGCCACCGAAAGGTCGTCGCAGGATCACCAGCCCCGTGCCGCCGCGGGCCTCGCAGGCCAGTTGCAGCCGCCGCCCGGCGGTCAGGTCCACGGCCCCGACCTCGGCCAGCAC
>CAIZKE010000118.1 GCA_903933475.1 uncultured Alphaproteobacteria bacterium
AAGATGGTCCGGCTGGCGGGCGAGCGCTATGCGGCCAGGCAGGGTGGCGCACCCCTGTCGGAGACGGTTTTCTCTCTGGAACCGAAGCTGGCGCGGGCCGGCTGAGACTGAGCCCGCCCCGGGGGCCTTGCAGGCGATCCGGGACGGGTCCTCGGTCGGTCCTCAGAGGGCGAAGGTGAAGCCGCCGTTCACCGGATAGACTTGGCCGGTGATCCAGCTCGAGGCGTCCGACGACAGGAAGAGCACCATGTTGGCCACGTCGTCCGGGCGTCCGGGCCGGCGGATGATGTACTTCTCCATCTGCCGCTTCAGGCGCTCGGGGTCGCCGTTCAGGGTGCGCTCAACGGCCGGGGTGTCGGTCAGGGCGATGGCCACGGAATTGGCCGTGATCCCATTGCGGCCCAGGGTCCGGGCCACCGAGCGCATGAAGCCCGCCGCGCCCGCCTTGCCGGCCGCGTAAATCTCCATGTTGGCGTCGCCCCAGCGGCTGGCGTCGGAGATGATGGTCACGATCCGCCCCGGCGCCTGGCGTTCGATCATGCCCGGGATCACCGCTCCGGTGCAGTTGATGACGCCATAGAGGTTGACCCCCAGGAAGGTCTGCCAGACCTCAGGCCCCGTTTCCCAGAAGGGCAGGCGGGCGTCCGCCGACGGCGTCGCCCCGGCATTGCCGGCGTTGTTCACCAGGACGCCGATGGTGCCCAGGTCCGAGCTGGCCTTGGCCACCATGTCCTGCACGGCCGGCTGGTTGGAGACGTCGCACTGAAGGGCGAGGGCCTTGCCCCCTGCGGCGCGAATCTCCTCTGCGACGGCTTCTGCGCGCTCGAGCACGAAGTCGTTCACCACCACGCCGCCGCTATTCGCGGCGCCGCCCAGGTGCAGGGCGATCTGCCGCCCCACGCCCTGGCCAGCGCCCGTCACCAGGGCCACGCGGCCCCCAAGGTCCAGAATGTCCGTCATCTTGTCTCCTCCCTCGCTCCAGCGGGTTCCAGTCCATCCTAGATCGGCTTTCCACCGAAGGGGAAACTGGAATTCCGGGGCGGGTCAGGCCGTCGGCCAGCGGCGGTTGATCTCGATAAGCGGCTCGATCACGTCGAGGGTCAGGATCCACTCCAGTGGCAGGCCGTACAGGCCCTCCTCCGCTCCCCGGAGGTTGCCCGCAATGGCGGCGGTGGAATCGGAATCGCCGTCATGGTTGGCGGCGATCCGGAGGGTGTCGACAAGGTCCTCGCCACGCAGGGCCGCGAACAGGGCGATGGCCAGGGCCTCGTGACCGGTCCAGCCCTCGCCGAGGCGGCGGATGGCCTCGGCGTCAGAGATGCGCTCCCGCCCGGACAGGTCGACGGCCCGGTCCAGGACCTCCAGGGTCTCCTCCGCCCCCTCCTGGCGGGCCAGGAGGGGCCGGACCTCCCCCCAGGACGGCTCCAGGCCGTTCCCCGCCATCAGGTGCGCCACGAGGGCCGCAAGCACACCGGCGGGCAGGTATCCGGAAGGATGGCCGTGGGTCAGGGCGGCCCCCCGGACGCCCAGGTCGAAGGCGGCCTCGGGCGCTATGCCGGGGAGGAGGCCCGCAGGCGCTGCCCGCATTACCCCGCCACAGCCCTTGGAGTCGTTGATCGGGCGGACCAGGTCTCCCCTGCCACCGGCCCTCAGGGCGGACAGGCAGGTATTGCCCGGCGCGCGGCGCACCCAAAGGGAGGGATGGGCGAGAAGACCCTGGCGGCCGGGCCGGAAGACGCCCTCCTGGGTCTCCAGCCAGTCCAGGAAGGCCTTCCGCTGGGCGGCTGTCCTTTCCTCAAGGGTGGTGTCCGCGGCCTCGATCAAGCCCTGGGCTGCGAACAGGGTCATCTGGGTGTCGTCGCTGACCACAAGGCGACCCGACGTGTCCGTCTGCGGCTCCAGGATCCCTGCGTCGCCGAACCGGCGGGTGATGTCCGGCATCCGCAGGAATTCCACGGCATAGCCCAGGGCGTCGCCCACCGCGCCTGCGGCCAGGCAGGCGAGGCGCCGGGAGGTGCGTTCCGGGTCCTCCGGCACCGGCTGGACAGCCAGGACGTGCTCCAGCTGGGGCTTCGTCTCCACCGCGCCCTCCCGGGCCGCGCGAACCCGGCGCAGGGCGGCCTCCGCGGGCTCGCCGAGCTCTGTCAGGAGCCGGCAGGCCACCAGGCCCGTTCGCCCCCGCCCGCCGCGACAATGCACCAGGACCCGTCCCCCCCGGGACAAGAGGTCGCGCAGTTCTGCGCCCGCGAAGGTCCAGGCCCTTTCGAACCGCGGGCCCGGGGCGTTCAGGTCGCGGATCGGAAGGTGTCGCCATTCCAGGCCGGCGGCCTGGACCTGCTCTCCCAGCCGGGGCGTCTGGAGGATCGTGAACTCCTCGGCCTCGATCAGGGTGACGACCACGGTCGGACTCCAGGCGGTGATCACGGCCAGGTCCGCCTCCAGGTCCCGGTCCCAGCTGTCCCCGAAGACGCTCGACCCCTTCTTGCCCGGCGAAAACGTCATGCCGATGCAGCCGGCACCAGCGCTGACCGTGTCAATTCGCAGGGGATGGGACAGGCTGGTTCGGCTCAAGGGCGTCTCCTTCGGTTGACGGCGTGGACCACAGTGATAGTGTGGAAATTACACATTCTACTTCGTGTTGTCAACACACTAACATGACTCCCTTCCGTTACGAGTATCCCCGGCCCGCCGTCGCCACCGATATCGTCATCCTGTCCCTGGACGACGGAGCCCTTCGGCTGCTTCTGGTCCGACGGGGTGCCGACCCCTTTGGCGGCTGGTGGGCCCTGCCCGGAGGCTTCCTCCAAGAGGCCGAGGATCTCGATACCTGTGCCCGCCGGGAGACGGAGGAGGAGACGGGGGTCCGCCCTGGCCGGATCCTGCAGTTCGCCAACTTCAGCCATCCTGACCGCGACCCCCGCAGCCGCGTGATCTCTGTCGCCTATCTCGCCCTGGTTCGCGCAGGGGAGGTCCGGCTGCAGGCGGGGACGGACGCCGCCGAGGCCGTCTGGCGGAACCTTTCCGAGGTCGGGACCCTGGCCTTCGATCATGACGACATCCTGGCCGCGGCCCTTTCCCGTCTCGCCGCCGAGGTCCGGGCGGATCCCGGCTTCCTCCTGCCCCTCCTTCCGCCGGCCTTCACCCTGGCCCGGCTCCAGGGGGCCTGCGAAGCCGCCATCGGCAGGACTGTCGACAAACGCAACTTCCGCAAGCTCGTCGAGGAGTCTGGGAGCCTGCGTCCCCTCGACGATTTCGAGCGGGGCCCGCACCGCCCGGCGCGACTTTATGCGCCGCGCTGACGCGCCGGGATCGAGACGGGCAGGATCAAGACTGAAGGGGGCGGTCAGTCCATCAGCCTCTGCATGAGATAGGTGTATTCTAGGGCCTGGCGCAGGGCCCTCTCATTGAGGTTGGCGGCAGCGGCATGACCGCCGTCGATGTTCTCGTAGTAGAGGAAGTCATAGCCCAGGTCCCTCAGCCGGGCCGCGGCCTTGCGGGCGTGGGCGGGATGGACGCGGTCGTCCTTGGTCGAGGTCTCGATGAAGACCTGCGGATAGGGCTGGCCCGCCTTCAGGTTCTGGTACGGGGAATAGCTCAGCAGCATGTCCCGCTCCGCCGGAATGGCCGGGTCGCCGTACTCGCCTACCCAGGAGGCGCCGGCCCCGATCTGCGTGTAGCGGATCATGTCGAACAGCGGCACCTGGATGACCACGGCGTTGTACAGTTCCGGTCGCTGGGTCAGGGCCACGCCCATCAGGAGGCCGCCGTTTGAGCCGCCCATGATCCCGAGCCGCCGGGGTGAAGTATAGCCTCGGCGGATCAGGTCCTCAGAGACCGCGAAGAAGTCCTCGTAGACCCGCATCCGGTTCAGCTTCAGGCCGGCGTTGTGCCAGCGTGGCCCGAACTCTCCCCCGCCCCGGATGTTGGCGACGACATAGATGCCGCCCTTCTCGAGCCAGAGCTTTCCGGGTGTGGCGGCATAGGCGGGGGTCTGGCTGACCAGGAAACCGCCATAGGCATAGAGCAGGGTCGGGTTGGAACCGTCCATCGGCGCGTCCTTCCGGCGAACCACCGAGTAGGGAATCCGCGTCCCGTCCTTCGACACCGCCCAGTTCTGTTCGGCGACCAGGTTCGCGGCGTCGAACCGGGGCGGCAGGCTGCGCAGGCGTGCGGTCGTCCCCGTCCCGGCGTCCGCCATCCACTGGCTGGTGGGGGACAGGTAGCTCGACGCGCTCACCAGGATCCGGTCGCTGTCCTCCGACGCCGAGGTCAGGGTCAGGGTCGAGTCCGCTGGCAGGGACAGGGTCTCGGAGGTCCAGGTCCCGCCTGTCCGCTTCAGGCTACGGACCTGGCCGCGGACAGTGTCCAACAGGCCGATGACCAGCCTGTCCCGGGTCGAGGCGACCTGCTCCACGCTCTGGCTCTCCGTCGGGCGCAGGACGAGGTCCGGCTTCAGGGCCCCGGGCGCCGCGCGGACCGCAGCCAGGTCGAAGTCCACCAGGTCGCCGGTCTTCATGCCGGCCTCCGGCCAGTCGGCCTCGAGGGTCACCACGAGCCGGCCCGAGACGAGGGCCTGTACGGTCGACCGGAGCGGCAGGGCCAGCTTCACGGCCCGGTCTCCCTCCAGCAGGTGATGCTCGGCGCTGAAGGTATCGAGGGGCCGGGCCAGGATCACGGCCTCGACACGCCCCCGGGCATCCCGGAAGACCTGCCCGCTCACACCATAGCCGCCGTCGCTGCGATCACCGCGGAACACCTCCCGGGCCTGGGCGAGGGTCTGCCCGCGCTTCAGGACGCGCGCGACGAAGGGATAGCCGGACACGGTGCTTTCCGCGGGCGACAGGGCCGTCACGACCAGCAGGGTGTCGCGATCGATCCAGTCGAACCGGTGCTTGCCCTCGGGCAGGCGGAAGCCTCCCTCGACGAACCGGCCGGCCTGGGCGTCGAACTCGCGAACGGTCGCGGCATCCTTGCCGCCGTCTGAGAGGCTGACCAGGCAGAGCCGGTCATCAGGTCCCAGGCAGCCGGCGCCGGCGAAGACCCAGTTCGCCGCTTCGGCCTTGGCCAGGGCGTCGATGTCCAGGACCGTGCGCCAGGCCGGGGTTCCCGACCGGTAGCCCGCCAGGTCGGTCTCACGCCAAAGTCCCCGAACGTGGGTCCGGTCCTGCCAGAAGTCCCGGAGCCTGTCTCCGCCGGTGAAGGTCACCCCGGGGATCCGGTCGGCGGCCGTCGCAATGGCCTGGGCCTCGGCGTAGAGGCCAGGATATCGGGAGTCAGTCTGCAGTCGGGGCAGGGACCGGGCGTTCTCGGCCTTCGCCCAGTCCAGGGCCCGGGCGCCCTCGATCTCCTCCATCCAGGTGAAGGGGTCTTCGGCGGCTTGGGCTTCAGTCATGGCAAGGGTCCCCAGGAGGAGTGTCGCCGCCAGGGCGGCCAGGCGAAAGGCGTTCCGCATCATCGCGTCTCCGGGCAGGGGCGGTCCGCTGCAGAGGGTCCCTGCCGCGCCGCCTTTGCTGTGCTAGCCTCCTCGACATCCGGGCGAAAGTCCCGCGTGGGAGGAATCCGCAATGTTCAACCGAAGCCTGATCCTCGCGGCGGCGGCGGGCGCAAGCCTTGCGGCGGTGCCCGCCCTTGCGGCGCCGGCCCGGCCGAACATCATCGTCATCCTCGCCGACGACCTGGGCTATGGCGACACGGGTGCCTACGGCTCGCCGCAGGTGAAGACCCCTAACATCGACGCCCTGGCCCGGGACGGAGTCCGGTTCACCCAGGGCTACGTGGCCCATCCGGTCTGCGCGCCCTCCCGCGCCGCCCTCCTGACGGGCCGTTACCAGACCCGCTTCGGCTACGAGTTCAACCCGGTCGGCCGGGACCGGACGGGCGGGGTCTCCCGGGACGAGGTCTTACTGCCCCAGGTCCTGAAGGGTGCCGGCTATTCCACCGGCATGGTGGGCAAGTGGCACCTGGGCCAGCCTGCCGGCTATCACCCCCTGGACCGCGGGTTCGACAGCTTCTTCGGCGTCCTGTCGGGGGCGAGCGCCTTCATGACCGACTTCCAGATCGGCGACGAGGAGATCACGCCGCCCGGCGCCGAGGCCTCCTTTGGCGTGGCCGAGGGGGTGCGCGCCGCGCCTGGTTCTACCGAGGCCCAGAAAATGACGCTCCTGCGCCGGGCCTCGCCCGTCCTGCGCGGCCGCGAGGTGGTGGACGAAACGACCTACCTCACGGACGCCTTCACCCGCGAGGCCGTGAACTTCATCGACGCCAACGCCGGCAAGCCCTTCTTCCTCTACCTGGCCTACACGACGCCCCATACGCCGCTTCAGGCACCGGCCAGCTACATCGAACGGAACCGCGCCATCCCCAACAAGGGCCAGAGGGTCTACGCCGCCATGGTCACCGCCCTGGACGACGGCGTCGGGCGGATACGTTCTGAACTGAAGGCGAAGAAGCTGGAGAAGAACACCGTCATCGTCTTCCTGTCGGACAACGGCTGCGCCAGCTATGTCGGGACCGCCTGTACCAACGCCCCCCTCAATGGCTTCAAGGGCCTGCACCTCGAGGGCGGCGTCCGGGTGCCCTACATCGTCTCCGCACCCGGGCGCTTCCGGAAGGGAGCGGTCGAGCCTCAGGTCGTCTCCAGCCTCGACATCGCCCCCACGGC
>CAIZKE010000119.1 GCA_903933475.1 uncultured Alphaproteobacteria bacterium
ATCACGCCGTTGTTCCCGACGATCACGCCGGCGGGGTTGATGAGATAGACCGATCCGGAGGCCGAGAGCCGGCCGTCAAGGCGCGACAGGTCGCCGCCGGTCACCCGGTTGAGGGTCGCCCCCCGGCCATTGTCGAAGCGCACGCTCGCCCCGTCACCGACCGAGAAGCTCTTCCAGTTGAGGATGGCCCGGGCGGAGGTCTGGGTGACGGTCAGGCTGGTGGGGGAGGCCGCGCTGATGACCGCGGTCCCCGCCGCCACCTCGCCGCCGGTCGGCAGGGCCTGGGACAGGGCCGGAGAGGCCGCAAGCAGGGCGCACAGGGAAACACCCGCCCAGGCAGTCGCCCGAGAGGAAAGCGCAAGCCGCTGCGCAGTCTCTGGCTGAAGCCTCAGGTTCAGAACTTTGGAGCGGTCAAACATCAATTCACTCGTCCAAAGGGCTCATTCTCTCGTTACGAGAAGGACCTGATTTCTATCCTGGAACTAGATTTACAATCCCGGTAACAGGCACGGAACTGAAAAGCTTGAAGCAAATCTGAACACCGCCTCGGATACTCACCGAATTCGAAACGCGGTTAATATCCCAGGCCCAGCTAAGATTTAATACGGGGATGTTTAATACCGAGTTCTCAAACGAAAAAAGCCTGGATCCAGACAACCCCGGCTTCTCCCACCGGCTGGGCGAGAAGACTTACGACGGCGGGCGCAAGGAAGGCCCTGACCATCACGGCGCAAGGCACCCTCCGGTCGTCTTGTTCGGCTGAACCCCGGCTTGCAGGTCAGAACCGGGCCAGGATCCTGGCCACCACGCGGATATCCCCCGCCTGGGTCCGCGGACCATCCGTGAGTGCGGCACCCAGGGTGGCCTCCAGGCTCAGTCCCTTCAGGAGGTCCGCAGTGGCGGCGACACCGATGCTTGCAAGGGACAGGTCGTCCTGTCCGGGTGCCCCTTCGCCCCAGGCGGCATCGAGGAATGCAAATGTCCTGAGTTCAGGGCCCCGCGCGGACAGCCCGATGGGCTGGAACTGGTACTCCGCCTGGACGACCGCAGCCCGGTCGCTGGCACCATCATCGTAGGAGAAGGCTCGGGAGCCGCCCTGTCCGCCCAACCCCATCTGTTCCGTCCGGGGCAGGGCATCCCCGGTGACCTGCACCCGGACAAGGGCGGAGAGGGCGTCTCCGCCGGTCAGGTTGCGACTGCTTCGGAGGGTGGCGTTGAGATAGGCATATCGCGCGCTCGCCATCCGGCCCTGGGTGACCAATCGCATGCGCTCGTCGCTGTTCGCGTCGTCGAGGCCCCCGGGTGAGACGCGGAAGGCCGCCTCGAACTGGCTCGCGCCGCGTCTTCCATAGTTCGTCACCGAGTACCCGACCACGGCCTGGTAGACGTTGTAGGCGGTCGAGTTGACCCGGATATCGTCGAAGTCCACCACGGAGACCTGCCGTCGGGCCTCGATGCCCAGGCGGACATCGCTCGGTGGCAAGGGGGCGTCCATCAGGTCGGAAAGGGCGATCCTGTAGCCGATGGCGGCCTCGGCGACGGTCCCCTCAATGTTGAAGACATCGACCGCCTGGTGCGTCTGGACCCAGTTCACCGTCAGGTCGGCCTCGCTGCGCACCGTGATGGGGAGCGAGCCCTGCAGGGCGTGGGAAAGATATCCCCTATCTGCCTGGTTCCCGATGTCCTCCGGTGAGATCGTGAACTGGTAGGCCGCCATGCCGTTGCCCAGCAGGGGCCCTCCGGCCTGGACGCCCGCGAACACCCGGTTCCAGCCTGTGCTCTCTGAACCGGTGTTGCCCGCCCCGACGTACCCCTGGACGGACCGGGATCGGCGGGTCTCGAGGAGGAGGTCGGTCTCGCCCGTTTGTCCCCCGGGCCGGAAACTCGCCTCCGTATTGCGGAAGGGCGTGCGGTTCAGCCACAGCAGGTCTTCCTGGAGGCGCGGCAGGTAGACCGGGTCCCCCGGACCGAGCCGGAGGCCGGCACGGATTTCATCGGACGTGTCCAGCGGCCTGGCCTCAAGCCGGCCGACCCGGAACTCAAGCACCCTCAGGTGAAGAATACCTTCTGTCACGTTCTGCGGAGGCGTCGACACGGCGATGAAGGGATAGCCCTTGCCCTGGTAGAGGGCTGCGATGTCCGACTGGATGGCGGCGATCCGGCTGGGAGACAGCGGCTGTCCCAAATGGCGCGCCAGGACCCTTGATAGCTCGTCCGGCGACACCCTGAGGCCTTCGCCGACAAAGACGGTGCTTTCGCCTAACCTCTGCGGGGGCTCGGCGGACGTCGACATCGTCAACCCCCGCAGCGCTGGCCCCGTCTCCGTCACCGCGCTCACCTGGCTTTCGGTCTCCGGACCCTGAACCGTGGGCACCGTCGGTCGCTTCGACGGGGGCGTATTGCGCTCGATGGCCTGGGACAGAGCCTGGCCTGGCAGGCTCATCGCGAGCAGACAGGCTGACAGGACAACGCCTGACGCGGAACAGTTGAATGTGCTCTTCATGAGCTCACTTTAGAACAGTTTGTGGGAATTGCCATCAGCTGGTGATTCCTTGCAGGTATAGGAACCATCCTGAGCATTCGGGTCTTCCGCATAGGTTGTAAGTCTGGAGAGTGACAACTCGTTGCGGATGGGGGGCTCCGCGATGGAACCGGGTGTCTCTATGATGACGGTCGCCTTAGCGACGTGGCCAGGCTTCGAGGGCCTGTCGACGGAACCTTGACCCTTTTCCGTCCTGGTCGTGCTATAGGCGCCGCCCATGCCCTTCCCGACCAGTCACCCGGCGCTTGACCGCGCGCTTTCCGAACGCGGCTATGCCGAGCCCACGCCCGTCCAGGCGCAGGTCCTTGACGCCTCCTATGACCGCGATCTGTTGGTCTCGGCCCAGACCGGGTCGGGCAAGACCGTCGCCTTCGGCCTGGCCATGGCCCCCACCCTGCTGGGTCTTGCCGAAGGCTTCGGCCAGGCGGGGGCGCCCGCCGCCCTGGTGATCGCGCCCACGCGGGAGTTGGCCCTCCAGGTGACCGGCGAGCTGACCTGGCTCTACGCCGCCACCGGGGCGACGATCCTGTCCTGCGTCGGCGGGATGGACCCGAGGGCCGAGCGGCGGGCCCTGCAGAGGGGCGGCCACATCGTCGTCGGCACGCCGGGACGGCTGCGTGACCACCTTGAGCGCGGCGCTCTGGATCTGTCAGAGATTAAGGCGGTGGTCCTCGATGAAGCTGACGAGATGCTCGACATGGGCTTCCAGGAGGACCTGACCTTCCTGCTCGAGGCCGCGCCTGCCGACCGGCGCACCCTCATGTTTTCTGCGACCCTGCCGCGGGAGATCGTCCGCCTGGCCTCAGCCTACCAGCGCGATGCCCTGCGCATCGATACCGTCGACCGGGACTCCCCGCACGGCGACATCGAGTACCGCGCTGTCCGGGTCCTGCCCAACCAGGTGGATCTGGCGGTCGTGAACCTTCTGCGGTTCTACGAGGCACCTGGTGCCCTGGTCTTTGCCAACACCCGAGAGCGGGTGAAGCACCTGACGGCCACCCTGCGCGAACGGGGTTTCTCGGTGGTGGGCCTGTCGGGTGAGTTGACCCAGGACCTGAGGACCGAGGCCCTCCAGGCGCTGCGCGGGGGTCATGCCCGGGTCTGCGTCGCGACTGACGTGGCCGCGCGCGGCCTCGACCTGCCCGACCTGGGCCTGGTCATCCACGCCGAAGTCCCGGCCAATGTCGAGGGCATGCTCCACCGGTCGGGTCGGACGGGGAGGGCGGGGCGCAAGGGTGTCTCGGTCCTGCTGGTTCCCCGGGCCCGGCGGCGCAAGGCCGAGCTCCTGTTCCAGGCCGCCTCCATCCGCGCCGAGTGGGTAGGGCCGCCGACCGCCGAAGAGATCCGCGAGAAGGACCACCAGCGCATGCTGGAGGATCCGCTTCTGGTCTCGCCCCCCGACGAGGACTGCATGGCCGAGGGGCGCCGCCTCCTGGAGCGCCTGTCGCCCGAGCAGGTCGCGGGTGCCCTCATGCGGCTCTACCGCGAGAAGCTGCCGCCGCCAGAGGACGTCCAGGACGACGCGCCCTCCCGCTGGAAGCCCGAGGCGGCAGGCGAACTGCGCCCCCAGCGCGACCCCGGTGACATGGACTGGTTCCGGATCGACATCGGTCGAAAGGATCAGGCCGATCCCAAGTGGCTCATCCCCAAGATCTGCCGGGCGGGGGGCGTGACCAAGCGCGACATCGGCAATATCCGGATTTTCGATGCCGAGACCCGCTTCGAGATCAGCCGGGAGGTCTCGCCCGCCTTCGTGGCGGCCATTGCCGTTCCCCTTCCGGACGGGACGCGGATCGCGCCTTCCGAGGCACCGGGAGCCGAGTCCCGGTCCTCGCGTCCTCGCCGCGAGTTCGCAGCTCCAGGGGAGCGCGCGTCCGCTCCGCCGCGGCCCAAGCGGGCACCCCGGCCCTACGCGGCGGAATCGGCGGCTCCGAGAGCTCCCCAATCCCCCGGGACCCCACCCTTCCAGAAGACGGCACCCGAGAAGTCCGCTTTCGAGAAGGCACCTTACGAGAAGCCGCCCTTCCAGAAAAAGCCCTTCAAGAAGAAGCCCTTCGTGCAGGGCGATCGACCCCTAGCCGCCCCGGGCGACCGGCCCTGGAAGGGAAAGCCCCGGCCTGCAGGCTCAGGCCCGACCGCAGGAACGGGCCCGAAGCGCAAGCCGAACGACGGTCCCGCGCCCCGCGGCGCGCCCTTTCGTGGCAAGCCGAAACGCGGGTCCTGAGGAACCTATCGGCCTCCGTTCAGCCGGTCGATTTCCTGCTTCAGCATCCGTTCGCGCAGTCCGTCTCCGTTCAGGGAGAACCAGGTTGCAAGGCCATGGGCGGCCAGGCCAATGCCCCAGCCGGCCAGGGGCCAGAAGGACCAGAGGGGCCCGCCCTGGAAGATATTCAGCGCGAACAGCCCCGCATTGACGGCCACATAGATGAGGGCGTGGCTGAAGAAGCCCATCCGCAGGCTGACGCGTCTCTGCGCCTTGCGGATCAGTTCCGGATCGATGGGCGCCTGGGTCTCGGTGGGCATGACGGCCTCTCTGGCTGATTTCAGCCGAGGCTATCACGGTCTTCCGCAAGGGAAAGCCTGTCCTCCAGGCGCGTCCTCAGTTCGCGGCTCCCCGGCAGGTCCCGGCCGTCCCAGGACAGGGCCGGGCGGAGGCCGCGCAGGGCGTTGGTCAGGACCAGGGCGTCGGCCGTCTTCGCCTCGGCCCGGGTCAGGCGGCGCTCCACAATCTCCGGAAGGGCGGCCAGCAGTCGGGTCCGTGTGGTCCCGGCCAGGATGCCCTCGGAGAGGGGCGGCGTGACAATCTCCCCGTCGATCAGGAAGACGAGGTTGGCGGCGGCCGCGCTGGCCGGCCGTCCGCGCGTATTGAACATCACCGCTTCGTCTGCGCCGGCCTGGTGGGCCTCCCTCAGGGCCATGACGCTGTCGATGTAGGACAGGGTCTTGTGACGGGAGGCGGGTGAGGCGGGGTTGCGCCGCACCGAGACGGTTGCGAGGCGGACGGGGGTTCCGGCCTCCGGCGCCGGGCTGGCGGTGACCAGGAGGCGGGCGGCGGCGGAAGGCTCGCGGACAAGACCCCGGGCTGAGCGCCCGGCGGTCAGGGTCAGGCGCAGGGCAGCCCGTCCGCGGTCCAGCCCGTTCCGGGTGAGGGTCTCCCGGGCGACGGCCTCCAGCCGGCTGGCCTCGGGGGGTGGCGGCAGGCCCAGGGCTGCCGCGGACCCGGCCAGGCGCCGGAAGTGGAGCGCTGCATGCGCCAGCCCGCCATCCACCGCCAGCAGGGTCTCGAACAGGCCGTCGCCCAGGGTCAGCCCCCGATCGTCTGCCGGGAGGACGTCGCCGTCTTCGATCCAGTCCCCGTCGCGCCAGGCGATCATGGCCCTTCGCCTCCGATGGCGGCGATGAGCTTCAGGGCCTTGGCCTCGGTCTCCCGGGTCTCCGCCTCCGGGTCGGAGTCCGAAGTGATCCCGCAGCCAACCCGGAAGCCGACGGACCAGCCGTCCGGCGTCTCCCGGCAGGTGGCGGTCCGGATGAGGACGCTGGAGTCCAGCTCCCCGTCGGCCCCGGCCCAGAACAGGGATCCATAGTCGGCGCCCCGGGGCGAGCCCTCGATTTCTCGGATGGCCTCCATGGCCCGCCGCTTCGGGGCCCCGGTGATGGAGCCGGCCGGGAAGCAGGCCTCCAGCAGGTCGACGGCGGTCCTGTTGGGCTCCAGCATCCCCTCCACGTGCGAGACCAGGTGGTGGACGTTCGCAAGCGTCGTCAGCTCGAAGAGCCGGGGCGTGCGCACAGATCCTGGCCGGCAGGCCCGGGACAGGTCATTGCGCATCAGGTCGACGATCATCAGGTTCTCCGCCCGGTCCTTCTCGCTGGCCAGCAGGTCCCGGGCATTGAGGGCGTCGACCTCAGGGGAGGCTCCCCTCGGCGCTGTGCCCTTGATCGGACTGCTGAGGGCGATGCGCCCCTCTGGCGTATTGCGCACCCGGACCAGCCGCTCGGGAGAGTTGGAGACAATCGCGCAGCCGGGCAGGCGCAAGTAAGCCGCGAAGGCCGCCGGGCTCGCCTTGGCCAGCCGCCGGAAGAGATCGAAGGGATGGTCCAGGGCCCCGAGGCGACCCTCGAACTGGCGGGAGATGTTGGCCTGATAGAACTCCCCCTCGGCGATCCGCGCCCGTACCGCCTCGACCTTGGCCCCGAAGTTCGCCCGGGGCTCCACGTCTGCCACCTGGCCGGTCGCGCCTCCGGGCGGTGGCGAGGGCGCTGC
>CAIZKE010000120.1 GCA_903933475.1 uncultured Alphaproteobacteria bacterium
CTTCATGCCCGCCGTGACCCGGTCGAAGAAGGAGGGGCCGATGAAGAAGCCGTTCTCATAGCCCTGCAGGCGGAAGTCGCGGCCATCGACGACCAGTTCGGCGCCCTCGTCCACCCCGGTCTGGATGTAGTCAGTCACACGCTTGCGGTGGGCGGCGTTGACCACCGGGCCATAGTGGGCACCCTCGTCGGTGGAGATGCCGACCTTGAGCGTACCGATCTCTGCGACCAGCTTCTCGCGCAGGGCGTCGGCGGTGCGCTCACCCACGGGCACCACGACGGGAAGGGCCATGCAGCGCTCCCCGGCCGAGCCGAAGGCGGCGCCCGAGAGGTCGCGCACCACCTGGTCCAGGTCCGCGTCCGGTAGGACGATGCCGTGGTTCTTGGCGCCGCCCATGGCCTGGACCCGCTTTCCGGCCGCTGCCCCCCGGGAATAGACGTACTGGGCGATGTCCGAAGAGCCCACGAAGCTGACGGCGGCGATCTCGGGGTGGTCGAGGATGGCGTCCACCATGACCTTGTCGCCCTGGACGACGTTGAGCACGCCCTTCAGGTCCAGGCCCAGCTCCGCGCCCGCCTGCATGAACAGCTCGGCGAGGCGGACCGGGACGGTGGGATCACGTTCCGACGGCTTGAGGATGAAGGCGTTGCCGACGGCGAGGGCGACCCCCGACATCCATAGCGGGATCATGGCGGGGAAGTTGAACGGGGTGATCCCCGCCGCAATGCCCAGGGGCTGGCGCATGGAATAGACGTCGATGCCCGGCCCGGCGCCTTCGGTGTACTCGCCCTTGAGCAGGTGCGGGACGCCGCAGGCGAACTCGATCACCTCCAGGCCGCGCTGGATGTCACCCCGGGAGTCGGCGACCACCTTGCCGTGCTCGCTGGACAGCAGCTCGGCCAGGGACTGCATGTTGGCCTCGAGCAGGCGCTTGAACTCGAACATGACCCGCGCCCGGCGCTGGGGGTTCACCGCCGCCCAGGCCGGCTGGGCGCGCAGGGCGGACTGGACGGCCAGCTCAAGCTCGTCAGGGGTTCCCAGGCCAACCTTCGCCTGCACCTCGCCTGTGTTTGGATTGAAGACGTCTCCGAACCGGGCCGAGGCGCTGGGGGCCGGGGCCCCGTCGATGAAGTGGTGAATCTGGCGCATGGGACCGTCCTCGATTGCCTGCCGGTTTCCAATAGTGGCTGGGGCCGGGCGCGCCTAGACCTTGCTTGCGCCCCCGGTCGGCAGGCATGCTGCACCCATGAGCCTTCCTGTCACTACCGGCCCTGGCCCGCACATTGTCGATGTGCTGATCGCCGAGCGGGCGCCCCGGCTGGCCGCCAGCCCGGCCTGGCCCCTGGCCCGTCCCCTGCTCTACCGGCTCCTCAACTATCGCAAGGCCCGGACGATGGCGGACGCCGTCGCCCCCCTGGGAGGTCGTGAGGCGCTGGACTACGTGGCCCGGCTCCTTGAGGTGCAGGTTGAGGTGCGCGGCCTGGAACGGATTCCGGAAGCCGGGCGCCTGGTCATCATCTCCAACCATCCGACCGGGATCGCCGACGGAATCGCCACCTACGACGCCCTGCGTGGCCGGCGCCCCGACCTCTGCTTCTACGCCAATGCCGACGCCCACAGGGTTGTACCGCGGTTCTCCGAGGTCCTGATCCCCGTGGAATGGGTCGAAGCCAAGCGTACCCGGGACCGTACCCGCACCACCCTGCAGATGACCCGC
>CAIZKE010000121.1 GCA_903933475.1 uncultured Alphaproteobacteria bacterium
ACTGCACTATGACCAACGAGGAACTGGACGAAGCACGGGCCAAGGAGGCTGGTGGCGACCCTGTGAAAGCCGCCCGTCTCGCCCGCGAAAACTGGGCCCCGCCGAAGCCCGTAGACTCGGATGTGTTGGCGTTCAGGGAGTGGTATGCGGGCAAATGGCCGCTTCAGACTGGAGAAAGTATTCTGGCGGGGGCATGGGACCACGGCATTGCCGCCACCGGCTACCTCGCCGGGGCCGCTGCATCGGAAGCGAGGATCAAGGCGCTGGAGTATGAAGTGCGGGAGTTGAAGGCGCAGAACTTCAGAATGCTGTCGCTGGAAGATCAAGCCCAAGCCAGAGACCGAGGAGAAGCGTGATGACCAAGCCAGACGAGGCCCTGCTGTGGGCGAGGGAACGAGCCGCGAAGTGGCAGGACGAAGGCGGCGGGCTCGCAGGCCCCAGCTATCGGAAAGGCAATCTTGACGGCCTCCTTGGAGAGGAGGTTGAGGGCTACCGAGCCGGGGCCGCTGCATCGGAGGCGAGGATTAAGGCGCTGGAGGAGGCTTTGTCCGACTTGCTCTCCCTGTGCGAGAACGCTGCCGCAGAAGCTTTCCGCAACGGCGTAACCGACAACTCGAACACGATGGACGAGGGCGAGGTGATCGCTTGGCGGTTCATGGACAATGCCCGCGCTCTGCTGAAGGAGGCCGACCAGTGACCTACGTTGAACTGCTTGTGGCCTTCGCGTTTTTGGGGCTCACCACGGGCGTGTTGGCTGTCGTCGTTGTTGCTCAACAATTCATGATCATGCAACTGAACGCTGCCGTTCGGGGGCTCGCAAACTACCTTGAGGAGGGCGACCAGTGACCTGCCGAACGTGCAAGTTTCTTGATGTTTTGCCGGATAGCCGAGGGCGGATCATCCCAAGGGCGAACAAGGGGTATCGCTGCCTCTATCCGATCCCCGCCGATCATGCGCTGCCCGCCAGCGTGACAATCTACTTTCGCTTCCAATGGCCCCCAACCAAAAGTTCTATGGCCCCCGATGACGGCGAGGGATGCCCGCAACACGTTTTACGGAAGGAGGCCGACCAGTGAAGCTGTCTGACATCTTGTTTTCTGTCGCCGGAACCGGCTCGGCGCTGTGCGCGCTTTGTATGTGGTGCCTCGTTGTCGTGACTATCGTTCGTCACTTTGCCGAAGACTGGAGGGATCGCCATTTTGGCCTTATGGCCCTGAGCGGAGGCTTGATGACCCTTTATGTCGTTGTGTCGCTTCTCGTCATTGCCGCCGTGCTTCAAGCGGTTGGGGCCTAAATGTTCCCCGGTGACGTTCTCATAGGGCCGCTTCTGGACGCGATCTTCGGCCCGCGCAAGCCGCGCCCTGCGCCTGTGCCGATCCGAGATGACCGGAACTATGGAGGGCCTGCGAAGACGTTCAACGGCTGGCCTCACAGCTACCCGGTCCTGATCGGTCGCTGCCCGGCATGGCTGGCGGTGTTCCTCGGCGCGGCGGGACTGGGGTTCTTGGTGACGCTGATCGTCGGGGCTCTGATCTGGTGACCGCCTTCGCCGTTCGCACCATCACCGATGCCGAGGCGGCTGAGAGGTGTCAGGCGGCCGTCTTACCCACTTCCCACTTGCCCCGCCGCCAGGTCAGATACTCGGCCATCTCCTCCAGATTGAAGAAGGGTTTGATGTATCGCGTCGGGTCGTCGGCGTGGTCGGGGTTGATGACCGCGCCCATTGACCGCGCCCAGTTGGTATCCTGAAAGCCCTTCTCGGCAGCGTAGTGGTCGAAGTCCTTGTACGTACCAAGCCGGAACCCATGGCAGAGCCGGCGCGGGTCGTTGTGGAAGACCGGGATGTAGCCCGACGAGTGCCGATGCCCGCACATGAGGATGTGGTCCCGGAAGCCGAACAGGGTCTCGCGGACGAGGGCATGGGCCGGGTTGAACTGCGATCCGCCGGGGAAGTCATGGCGAACGTGCATGAACACCTCGGCACCCGAAGGCAGGGCAAGGCGCAGGCGGGATGAGCCCATCTCGCGGATGCCGGGCAGTTTCATGAGCCGGTGGATGACCTCGGCAGGGTCGCCCTTCTCCGTGTTCCACAGGTCGTGATTGCCTTCTTTGTCCAGCAGCCAGGGCAGGGCCGTCATCAGCCATTCGATCAGCTTCAGGGCCTGCTTCGACGTGACCTCTTGGTCGGCGTAGAGCCGCATCAGGCGACCAACTCAGTTGTTGGTGCTGTCCCCGATGTTCACCGCCATGATGCCCGGCGTGTCGCGGCAGATGCGAACGTCGCGCTCCAGGTCGCCCCACGCGCAACCCGGGTCGTCGATGTGCGGATCCCCGAAGCCTGCAATAGCGATCGGGCCGTCCATATGCACCCGCACCTGTCGCAGCTTGGCGGCGTGGTGGTGCTCGGATCGCTTGCGGTGTTGCTCGGCCAGCTTGGCGATCAGGTCCGCCGCTTCCGGCTCGCCGTCCGAGGGCAGGCTGTCGACCGTGAAGATGGGCGGTGCCTTCCTCTGGCGATAGGCGTCCTGCCGCGGCTCAATGCCGTAAAGTTCCTTCGCCCGCTTCAGCCGGGAGCGGATCGACATGGCCGGCACCGCCTCGCGGGTGGAATATTCCCAGACGGCTCCGGGGTTGGAATGGTCTCCGGGGACGCCGGGGTATGGAAACCCCTCGCCCATGATGTCTTCGATAGCCGAGATCAAATCCTCGGCGGCTTCGCGTGTAATCGAAGGGGGGGCCATGTGGCCTCCTGGCTTTGTTTCAGGGGGTCTTTCGGCAGGGCTCCAAAGCGGCCTCCAGGGCCTTGAGACGGGCTTCTCGCAGGGGCCAGCCAGCCGCGAGCAGCCGGACGAACTCGGCTTGATCGGGGGCTTGGCGCAGGGCCTCGCGGGTGTCGGGATAGGTTGGGGGCTTGGGAAAATCGGCCGAGACGCACGGCACCGGGACCGGCACCTTGATCTCAATCGGCGGGGCCTGTTTGTGAGCGCATCCGGCGAGCAACAGGCAAGGGATCAGGGCCAGCCTCATGGCACCACCTCACCGAACCGGCGCCGCACATCCTCGGCCCGCTCGCAGGCGGTCGCGCCCTTCAGCTTTGCGGACAGCAGGGCGTCGGCCTGGCGGCGGGCGGATGCCGCTACGGCTCGCGCGTCAGCCGCGGCGCGGTCGGCTTGCGCCAGCTTCCGCTCGGATGCAGCTACCAGAGCATCCACGGCGGCCTTCTGGCGGGTCAGGGCGACCTCGCACGTCTTGGCGCGGCCTTCCTGCCATGCGAGGGCGGAACGGGCCTCAGTGGCGCTCTTTTGGGCCTCTGTGAGCGCGTCCTTCAGCCGACCCACGCGCAGGGTCTGGACGGAGATCAGAGCCAGCAGGAGGGCCATGCCCCCGGCCAGCCAGACACGGGGGGACATCCACCACATTCAGGCCTCATTCACGCTGATGATCTTGGGATCGGGGAAGCCGACGACGCGGATCACCTTGGGCGGCAAGGGGGCCTTCGGAGGCCAGCGCACGGCGATGCAGCGGGACTTCGCAATCCACGCATAGTTGACCGCATCGGACTGGTTCCCGCCGAGGACGCGATAGGCCGTGGCGGTCTCGCCGGCATAGAGGCCAACGTGGCCCCCGCCCTTGCGCTCGAACACCAGAACCGCCCCGAGGGTCGGCTCGCACGGCTGGCCCCAGGTCGCCCAGGCCTTCGCCCGCACGGCGATGTCAGGCGGGGTGTGACCGGCCGCCGTCATGCAGTAGGCGATGAACAGGCCGCACCAGGGTGTCGCATCATCGGTGTAGGCCACGCCCAGCTTGCGCCCGACCTTGCCCGCCCATGTGAGGATTGCCGGGCTGGACTTCGGCCCCGGCACTTCCTTGACGCCGATCTGCGCCTTGGCCACGCCATGCCAGAGGGGAGTGTCAGTCATCGGTCGGCTCCTTCGGAGGTGCCTGCGGGGGTTCCGTGGGGTTGGTTCCCCAGACCATCGCCATGACCCCGCCGCCGAGCCCGCCGTACATCATCCCGAGGGCTGCAAAATCGAGGGGCTGCTTGTTGATGAGGGCAGCGATCGGCATGGCCAGGCCACTGGCCAGCATGGGCAGGGAGTAGACCCGGCCAATCGCCCAGGTCTTGCCGTCCGGCCCGGTGAACAGGTCGCGGATGAACTTCATTTCAGCAGGGCTCCGAGGCGCTCACCGAGCAGCCACCACAGGACGCCGCCCAGAACCGTTGCCGCCGCGATTGCCCCCGTCGCGGTCTTCACCCACCCGTCCCAAGTGGCGAACCGGCGCTGCACGTCACGCTCGAGACGCATCAGCCGGCCGACGATGCCGGTGCCTACGGGGTTGCCATATTCGTCCTGGCTCTCCGTCCCGATGGCCGAGGTGAGCGAGGTCAGGAGCGCCTTGATCTCGGCAGACGCCTGAAGGGCCTGCGCCGACTGCCGGCCCGACTCCTCGACCAGCGTGTAGATCTCGTCATGCGTCCGACCTTCGGGCTGGTTCACAGCGCGAGAGCGCCGACGCGGCGGGGTTTCCGGCATGGGCGTGTCCGTGGTAGGGCTGAGGGATGGAGAAAGACGTTCCGCCGATCATCGACGCTCACGCCGAGGTCGTGCATGACCCTTCCGCCCAGACGGCGGATCAACCGGATGCGTTTTCCGAGTTGGTTCAGAACCTAGTCAGCAAGGCGCTTCTGATCGGCATTGTGGTCGTTGCAGGCTTACTCTGGCGCTGGCTCTATGACCTGTGGTTCAAGATATTCTAGAACCGGAAGGTGGAGGCGATAGCGGGTGCGGCCCGCGCCGCCTGCTGCTGTCGGACGGCGCCCTGCGCCCGCGTGGTTTGAAGCACGTTCAGCAAGCGGGTGATCTCGTCCGGGTTCAGCGCCGTTTGACCAAGCAGGGCGTTGGCCGCTTCGTCGTTCAGGACGCCGGTCTGCTTCGGAAGCATCCTGCCCAAGCCACGCGCCACACGGCCCGGAACCGATTGCGGCGACGAGACACCGCCGACAAGTTCGTCGACAGCGGCGCTTGCCGCACTCTCCGGGTCGCTGAGGGCCTTTATGCCGGCTTGACGCCTAGCCGTGGCAGAGCCGCCCAAGATGGCGTTGTTACGCTCGGCTTCCCGGATGCGCTGTTCAGCGGACTTCACGAACGCGGCAAAGCTGGCATCGTCCGGGAAGGCCAAGGCGATGTTCTGTTGAAGGTTCTGGTCCCCCTTGGGGCCAAGCTCGCGCATCAGGGTAGTGTCGCCCCGCGAGCGGAACACCTTGTGCAACAGTTCCTCGGCCAGACCCTTCCGGTAGTGATCGAGGGCGGCGGGGTCCATCTTGCCCAGGGTGGCCCGCACCTTCTCCGGTCGGCCCTTTTCGCTCAGGTTCCGCACGGCGTCCCGGCCCAGTTCAAGCGCCCGGCTGTTGTCAGCGTCGGAGCCGTATTGCTTCAGCCAGGTGTCATAGTCGGCAATACCGCCCTGCTTCGGGTCGCGGGCGTTTGTGCGGATGGCGCGGCCCAGCTCGTTGAACGTCTTGGCGGCTTCATTGTCGCCAGACCTGAAGGCGCGGTCCCCGGCGTTCAGCAGCTTCTCGGAAATGTTCTGCGCGTCGCGGATCCGCAGGGAAACGGCGGCCGGATTGTCCAGCACCTGATCCAGCACTTGCAGCAGGTCGGCGGCTTGAGCGCGGACGGCGGGGTTCACGCTGGCCATCATGTTCTCGGCTGAGTTGGTGAGGGCTTCGCGGGTGCGGTCGGCGCGAAGGGCCAGGACGGTGTCCTGATTGGGCGTGAACCGCTGATCGGCCAGATTGTCCATGCCCGCAGCGGCGTTGGTCCGCTTGGTGTCGAGCAGGTTCTTTTGGTAGTCGAAGAAGTCGCCCTTGGCCCCCAAGGACCGCCCGAGGTCATCCACAACGGCTTGAGGGGCGGCGTCCTGGTTCGCCTGCGCTGCCTTCCTCAGGGCGGTTTGAGCGGTTCCTGGGTGAGCCGCCGCCGCTTCATAGAGCCCGAACAGGTTGTCACCTGCCTGATAGAGTGGGCTCTGGCCGGGCTGGAATTGCACCCCGGCGCGCGCGTCGTTCTGGATCGCGGCTTCCAGTTGGGTCGCAACCTTCATTTCGGCGGGGTTGGCGCGGGTCAGGTCTTGCAGCTGGACGCCTTCACGTTGCGCGCGGCCGCCGAGCATGGCGTTGACGCCAGCCGTGGCGGCATTGCGGACGTTCTGCGGAACCCGGTTCACCGCCGCTTGTGCGACTGGCTGCACGACTTTAGACGCGGCCCGGAAAACGGGAGGGACCGCACCGCCAAGAACACCGCCCAAGGCGGCACCGGGCAGGATGCCGTCAACGCCCTGATCGCCTGCACCAGCCAAGGCCCCAGCCGCCGCGCCGCCCGTACCGGCCCGCAGCATCTGCATACCCATACCAGCGCCCGCCTTGGCGACAGAGAGCGGCCCGAGAAGCTTGTTGACCGGCGACAGGATTGCGCCGGCCACCGTCCCCACGCCAGAGGCGACGGGGTTTTCTTGGGCATACCTCGCACTCGCTTCGCGCTCGGCCTGAAGCACCGCCGCCTTGGCCTGCTGCGGGGTGTAGGACTTCTTGCCGAACAGGGCGCCGCCGAGGGCGTTGTTCACCGCGGTCGTTCCTGCGGCCATGTTGGCGTCGATGTCGTCCGAGAAGTTGAAGCCGACGCCCTGGCTGATTGAGCGGATGATGCCCGGCGTGGAGGCGGCGCGCTTGGTGGCGTCAATGCGCGCTTCTTCCTGCGGAGACAGAACGCGGGTCTGGCCGTTCTGATAGATCACCCGCCGCCCGTTGGCGTCGGTTCCCGTCTGTCCTTCTTTGGGCATGGTGCTAGTTGTCCCACTTGATGCCGTCGCCGGAATTGGCGCGAGGCGGGGGCGGCGTGTTCGGCGGGGCCTTCTTCGGGCTGGCCGAGTAGCTGGACCACCACTTCTCAAAGGCTACGTCTGCCCCGTCGAGGTTCTGGCGGCGCTGATACCAGCGGTCATTCCAAGCCATCTTGGCGTCTTTGTAGACCTTCTGGGGGTCGTCGGCAGGCGTCGGCAGGATGGGGTTTCCGGCGTTGGCGTTGAGGTTCGTGCGGAGCGCGCCGTCCGGGCTGCGATAGATGGCCCCGCGCGGCGTGGTCTCCCGGCTCTGGCCGGCAGTCAGGTCCATCGGGTTCGTGCGGTCGAGGCCCGGCTGCCAGGTCTTCACCATGCCCTCGACGTTGGACAGGGTGCGGCCAAGGGCCTCGGGGTCCTGACCCACGGCCAGAGAGCCGAACGCGCCTTCAAGGCGCTGGCCTTCGGTCACGGAGTTGCCGAGGGAGGCCCCGCCGCCGGTCGGCGAGTTCTTTTGGAGGTTCTGGATCTGATTGATGAAGGTGGTGTTGCGAAGCGGCGTCAGCGATGCCGCCATCTGGCCACCCCACCCGGACGGGTTGCCTTCTTTGCTGCGGAACGCGCCTTCAAACCAGCTGGGCGTGATCTCCCCGGCATCGAGTGCTGCGGAGCGGTTGCTGTAGCCTTCGGGACGGCGAGCCAGCATCGATCGCGCATCGTTGACGCTCTGGAGGCCAATCCGCGCCGCGTCGAACTTGGCCTGTGCGGAGTTGTTGTCCGCCTTTTTGGCAAGGTAGGTCTCCGGCGAGACAAAGCCCTTGCCGTCCCAGACCCCGAGCGTCCCGCCGCCAAGGTCGTATTCGCCCCCGAGGACGTATTTTTGAGCGGATGCCATAGGTGTGCCTCCTAGTAGACTTTGCCGGTCGGACGGGGCGTCATCGTGCCACCACCACCGCCACCACCGCCCCGAGGGGCCGGCGGCCTCGCGGCGCGGGTCAGGGCCGCCGATCCCTGCGCCCGACGCTGGTAGGCCTGCGCTTCAAGGGAGTTGGCCTGCTTCTGCGCCAAGGCTCCGGCGTAGGGGTCGGAATAGACCTCGTTCGCCTCGCCGGTCTCGGGATCTACAGCCACCACGCCAGAGCGGGTGTTAAAGTAGGACGGCTTCGGTCCCCGGCCCATTTCCTGAAGCGCCTTGATGTCCGCAGGGCTTCCACCCATGCCGAGGTAGTTGGCAAAGGCGGACTGGGTGTTCGGGTCGCCCATGTCAAAGCCCTGCTGGAAGCGGGGGTCTTGGCGCTGCATGGGGGCCTGGTCGAACCGGGCGCCGGTCTCGTTCGCCCCGCCGATCAGCTCGTTGACGCCTGCCGTCTCCATGTCGGGGCCACGGTAGGAGCTGAGAAGGCCGGAAATGGCGTCCCGCTTCGCCTGCTCTTGCTGCTGCTGTTGCGCCCGCTTTTCGTCCTGCCTCCGGCTTTTCTGGACGAACCCGTAGGGGTCGCCCGGAACAAAGACGGACAGGGTGGACAGGAGGGCTTGCCCCGCGTCACTGCCAAAGAAGTTGCGAGCCGAATTGGCGGCTTTTCCAAGAATAGGCATCTGCTGATCTTTCCCTTAACCGCGCGCGCCCATGACGTTTGCGCCCGCGTTGATGAGGTTGGTGGCGGTCCCCCAGGGGTCATACGTCTTCGACGTTCCCGAACTGCTCCCCGTCGTGGTCGAGCCGCTGAGAAGGTTCAGGGGCAGGCCGCCATACATCTTGGCGATGCGCTCCAGCACGTCCAGCGGGGCGCTCTTCAGGAACTGCTCGACCTGGCGCTGGTCGCCGCCGAGGGCGTTCTGAAGGGCGATGTTGGCCCGGTTGTCCGCGCCCATCGTGGAGCCGAGGCTGGCGAGGGAGTTGCCTGCGGTGAGCCTCCGGTCGAGGGCCGCGTCTGCCGCCCCGGCGTTGTAGCGGCCCGCCGTGTTCTTGGCGTCGGCACCGAACCGCGAGGCATCGTTGCGGGCCGCAGCATTGGCGAGGGTCGCCCGGTTCCCGGCATCGGCACCGAACCGCAAGGCCGTGTTGCGGGCGTCGGCGTTTGAAGCCGCCGAGGTGTTGCGGGCATCCGCTCCGAAGCGCGAGGCCGTGTTGCGGGCGTCGGCGTTGGCCAGATCGGCCCGGTTCGACGCATCCGCCCCAAAGCGCGAGGCATCGTTGCGGGCTGCGGCATTGGCGGCCGCCGAAGTGTTGCGGGCGCCCGCCCCAAACTCCAAAGCCCGGTTCTTGGCGTCCATGTTCGCGATGCCGAAGCGGTTGGTCTCGCCGGTGTTGAACCGGGCCGCGTCATTCGCAGCAAGTGCATCGGCCAGGCTGAAGCGGTTGGTCTCGCCCGCGTTGAACTGGTTGGCCTGGTTCGCCGCGTCGGCGTTCGACATGCTGACCCGGGTGTTGGCGTCGGCGTTGAACCGCGAGGCGTCGTTGCGGAAGCCCGCGTCCTGAGCCGACAGGCCCGCGCCTCGGGTGAAGCCCTGGTCCCGCAGGTTGGCCGACAGGGAGCCGCGACCGCGGGCAAGTTCGCCCTCCGTCATGGACCGGCCAATGGCCGCACCCGAGCCGCCGAAGGCCCCGCTGCGGGCCTCGTCGAGGGCCTGAGACGCCCGGGTCTGGCCGGCGCCGTAGTCGTAGTCCTGAAGCGCCGCGTCGACCACTTGGCCGGTGTAGGGGCTCATATACTTGTCCAGCCCATCGAGCAGGGAGGACGCGCTGTAGGTCGAGGCCGTGGCGTTGGTGGCGTCGTAGCCCTTCGCCGCCCGGGCCATGATGGCGTCGTAGTTTGCCGCCGATCCCGTGGTCGCGTCGTAGCCCTCGCCGGTGTAGTCCTGCGCGTCGTAGCCCCGCGAGGTGGCATTGGTCGCGTCGTAGCCCTGCCCGGTCCAGTCCGTGGCGTCGTAGCCCTGCGAGGTCGCATCCGTGGCATCATACCCGGTGCTGTCGTAGGTGTTCGCCCCGGCGCCGGCCACATCGTTGAAGATGTTGCGCGCCGTGCCAAAGTCTTCGGACGGCTTCAGGTTGCCAGCGGCCTCCCAGGACTTCATCTGGAGCGGCGAGGCCCCGGCCACGAAGTCAAGGGGATTGCGCCCGAGGATGGTCGAAAGACTGCCGCCGACATCCTCCAGGCCCTTCGACACCCACGTGGGATTGTTGGGCGTCGTGGTCTGGGTGGACTGGCTCTTGGTCTTGGTCTTCTTGCTCATGTCAGCGCCTTCCAGAGTTCCCCGTTACGGGGCTCAAAACCGTGTTCACGCAGCCGCCGTTTCCAGCCCTTGCGTCCGTTGATCGTGGCCCACTGAGCGCCCTGCGCCCGCGCCCAGGCCGCCATGCCGGGCAGCATTGCGAGCATCTCCGCGCCGTCGCCCCCGCCCAGCCAGTAGTGCATCCGTGCCGGGTCGGTGATGAGGCTGGTGACGATCGCGCACCGCTCCCCCGGCCAGAGCGTTGCCCGCCCGGCCAGCAGTTCGGCCACCACTTCCGCTTCCGTTGCGTCCACCATCGCCGGCAACAGCCAGCGCCGGACGCGCACCCATTCTGAGATCATCGGCCCCCAGCCGGCGCGATGTCGATGGTCGGGTTGCCCAGCCGGGCGAAGGTGGGCGAGGCCGAGCCGCTGAACCGCAGCTTGGCCAGGCGTCCCGAGGCGCGAATGTCGCTCTTGGACTGGCCCGGCGTCATGGTCTGGCCCGAGGTCGTGGTCTCCGTCGCCTGCGGATAGAAGCGGGTTGTCACGCTCACCTCAATCGCCCCCACCTGATCCTGAAAGTCAGGCCACAGGGTCCGCACCTGCATGGTCCGGTCGGGGTCGAGGAAGTTGTCTGCCGTCTCGATGTACCAGGAGATCACCCCACCGTTCGCCGTCTGGCCCTTCTCATGCCAGTAGAGGCCTCCCGAGGGGTCCGCAGCGACGGGGAAGGCGTTGGGGCTTGGCGGGGCATCGGTGTAGGCCGTGCGGGCCATGATGCCGCCATACCAGGCGTTCTCGGGGCTGTTGATCAGCGTGGGAACGTGAGCCCCAAGGTAGCGCGAGTTCTCCACCCCGTCGCGAGCATCGGGATAGTCAATCCGCACCTCGTCGAAGAAGGCCGTGGAGCCCACCGTGATCTTGTCGGTCTGCGCGGGCGCCATGTTGTCGGCAAAGGCGTCCTGTATCGGGCAGGGGATGAGCTGCGGCTCAGAGCCGAGGCTGTAGCCGTAGAACTGAAGGTTCGGGCCTACCCAGAACGCCCTCTGTCCCACCACGGTGAAGGCATTGGGGCCGATGCACCCGCAATCCTCGCCCACCTGATCGAAGCGCCAGGGCTGGACCAGAGAGCCCACGAAGGTGCCGAGGAACAGGCCCCCGGTCGTCCAGACCAACAGGTTCTCACCCACCACGGCGCCGCAGACGATCCGCCCACCCCCCGGCAGGCGATACTCCCGCGCCGTGGTCGATGCCGCCGTGTTCCACTCCGTGTTGTCGCCGACCGAGGAGTGCCGGATGATCAGCGGGTCAAAGGCGTAGGGGCTGGCTTCGGCGTTGCAGCCGAGGGCGAAGACCTGACGGGTCGGGCTTACCAGCGAGTACGTCACCTGCACCGGGGCATTGGCCACCACCACCGCCCGGGATCCAGTGTTGTTCGTCCAGGCGTAGATCGCCCCATTCCGGGGGTTGGCGATCAGGTTCTGCCCCCATGCGCTCATGGACCACGTGCGGGGGAAATAATCGACCGTGGAGGGGCTCGAGTAGGTCCCGGTGGACCAAGTACCAGTGCCGTAGCCAGCGCCGCCAGTGCCGTCCACATTGCCCGCAGGCAGGGCCACCTGAGGCGTGATGATGACGCCGGTCCCGCCGCCCGTCGCCGGCGAGGTCGCGTTGGAGGTGAAGGTGTAAGTGTAGCTGTCCACCCCGAGAACGGTGATGGCGAAGGTGCCGTTGGGGGTAATGCCTCCGACCGCGGCTGATCCCGCGATGATGACCGAGTTGCCCGATGTCAAACCGTGGGCGACATGGGCCACCGTCACCACCGCAGAGCCATTCGTCACGGTCAGGGGGTTGGAGGCCAGCAGCGTCGGAGGGCCGAAGGGCGTGATGTCGTAGACCGCACCGCCCTGATAGACCTGAAGCGCCGAGTGCGAGCCGGAGGCGATGTTGAGAACCGCCGCATTGTCCGTCCAGCCGAACAGCTTGCGGCAGATGCCGGTGAGCGCCGTGGTCGTGATGGCTTCCCAGCCCCCCAGGACCTGCGCCCGGCCCCGCCAGAACCGCACGTTCGAGCCATCGGCATAGCGTCCCGAGGCGGCAAAGGTCGTGTCGTCGTTGTTCAGGCCGGGAGGCAGTTCAAGGACGACGCGGGGCATGGATCAGCTCCAGTCGGAACGGGGCGGATAGGACGGGCGGTCGTATTGGCCGGGGCGCTTACCCTCGTCCTTCTCGATGGCCTTCTCGCAGTGGTGCGGGTCGAGCCAGTCAAGGATGCGGCAGAGGACGCAGGCGAACGCCTTGCCCCGCCTCCGGTCCTTGGCGATGCGGGAGGAGATGGTCTCATCCTCATGTCCGCCGAAGACCACGTTCAGGAGTTGATCCGCCGCCACGAACAGCCGGCGGAAATAGGACAGGATCGGCTTGCCGGGGACAGTTGCGTCTTCCTGCGGCAGGTCCATCAGGGTGCCTCACCCGCGAGGATCTGCGCCGCACGTCCGGGGCCGAGCAGGCCGGAGGCTTCCAGTGCCGGGATGCCCGCCTGAATGTCCGGGTCTGACAGCCGCACCACCTCGGCCTGGTCCAGCTTGTACTGGTAGACCGCCACCGCCGCGCTCACCTTCGCGGCCTGAAGCAGCCCGCCAAGTTCCTCGTTGGTGAACAGCCGGAGGAAGTCGATCTTGTTGACTTGATCAACCGGGGGAGGCGGAGCCGGGGGCGGCGTGAACGGGAAGAAGCCCTGCCCCGCATAGCCGAGTTGCTCCGCTGCGTCGGGGACAGCCGCCGACAGGTCGGCAAGGCAGGCGTCCGACAGGCCCACCAGTTCGGCAGGCAGCGGGGCCGGGTCGCCCATCAGGGTCGAGGGGAGGGTCTTGCGTTGGTATAGGGTCATGCGGTCCTCGTGAACGTGCCGCCGGAAGTAAATGTGTGGATGGTGTAGCCACCGGCCTGCGTGATGGTGCCGCCCGTGAAGACAAAGGCGCCCGTGGGATAGCGGAAAATGGCAATGCCATTGGCCCCGTTACCGCCGGTTGTGGTGCCGATTGGGCCGGAATAGGTGCCGCCGCCGCCGCCGCTGCCGGTGTTGGGCGCAGCGTTGGCCCCTGCGCCGATTGGGCCGGTTCCGCCGTTGCCGCCGCCGCTATTGCCAGCGCCGCCCGCAAGACGTCCACCACCACCACCGCCGCCGCCGTAGGCCTGCGCCGAGCCGCTAAGGCTGGACGTGATACCGATGCCACCGTCGCCGCCGTAATCGCCGCCAGCGGGCGTTCCGATGCCGCCCCCGACCGCCCCGGTGACGTTATTGCCGACACTCGCCGCGCCGCCGCCGCCGCCACCCGCTTGCGTTCCCTGAGTGGTGTTAGCTATGCCGCCGACAAATGCACTGTCGCCGCCCCACGGCGTGCCGGAAAAACCGCCACTGCGCCAACAAAAGCCCTTTGTTCCGCCGGGCGCCGAAACGCCCAACGCACTCGACAGGGTGCCGTCTGAACCGTTGCCGGTGTAGTTGACGCCGCCGACGCCGCCAGTGCCGATTGTGACCGGGTAGGCCCCTATGGCAAGAACCAGCGACCCCGAGGCCACCTGTCCACCACCACCGCCGCCGCCCGCCGTCAGGTCGTAGCCTGCGCCACCACCGCCGCCGCCTGCGCCGACGATCAGGTATTCCAGCACCGGCGGCAGCGCCTTCTTCCGCCCGTCCATCCCCTGCGCCCGCACGCCCATGCCCCCCATCGCCATGCTCTGAGAGCCAGCCGGGAGGGTCATGGACTGGGCCAGAAGGCCCGTAGGTCCGAGAGGCTGGTTGGGCATCAGTAGCCGAAGCCCTCAGCGCGGAACACGATGCCGGTGTTGGTGACGCCAATGCCGACGTAGAGCGTATCAGAGGCCCCTAAGATCAGCGGAGCCGAGTCCGAATAGCCCATGTCCACCGCCGTCTGTCCGGTCGTCTGGGCCACCGTGTAAGCCGCCATGAGGATCGAGCGGATTAGCCGCTTGGTGGTGCCGCCGTCGTTGGAGACGTAGAGTTGCAGTTCTGTCGCCGTCGCCGTGGCCCGAGCAAGGGCCGTCAGCCGCGTAATCCGCGCCCCGTTGGCCGAGGTGCGGGCCAGTTGAGCCAGAACCGCCGTGCCGCCGCCCGTGGCGTTCGAGGAGGCGTTCGACCCGTGGGTGAAGGTGTAGCTGTCCGCCGTCAGCACCGTGACGGTGTAGGCCCCCGAGGGCGTGATGCCGCCGACAGCCGTTGCCCCTGACACCGTGATCTGCATCCCGGTGAACAGGCCGTGATCGGGATGCGACACCGTCACCAGCGCCGAGGCGTTCACCACGGTGAAGGGGCTGGGCGGCAGGAGGTCCTGACGGGCCAGCAGGACCGTGTTGGTCGGCGTGTCCGTGTAGGTCGAGTTCGCCGTGGTGGCGACCGCCGTAGCCGTGAAAGGCCGCTGCGGGGTGATGATGGAGTTGGAGGCTATGGCCATGTTCTGAGGTCCCTAGAGCGCAGCCGCGAAGGCAATGGCGAGTTTGGTGGCCGTCGCGGTCTTCGCGGCCTGGTCGGAGGCGTAGTCGGTGAGGTTGGAGGTCGCGAGCGCCGGAAGGTCGCCCACGGTCAGTGTCGGGATGCCCCAGGAGGCCACGGTCCCGTTGGTGATGAGCGCCTTGCCGGCATTGCCGCCTTGGCCGGGGAGCGAGCCCGCAGCCATCGTGAAGGCCACGCCGTCCACATAGCCCTTGGTCGCAGCATCCGTGGCCGCCGAGGGTGTCCCGACTCCAGTCAGGATCGCCCCGCCAAAGGCCGTCGTCACCGTGGTGCGGTAGAAGTTGGTCCCGTCCGGGCTGTAGCAGAAGCCCACCTCACCCGCGGCGAATGAGGCTGTGGCCCCTGCGCCAGTGGTGACGATGACAGCGCCCGAAGCGGCATTGCGGACGAAATAGAGCTTCTTCACCCCAGGGGCTGTGATGGTCCCGCCCGTCCCGCTCGTGATGTTGAGCGCCAGACACCGGGCCTGATCCGTCGCGCCGTTGACGCTGGTGAGGCTCAGGGAGCCCGACAGGGCCTGAGTGACCGCCCCGGCAAGGGCATCCTCCAGAAGCTGGAAGACGCCGGTGTTGAGCTGGACGCCCCACGTGTTGAGGTTGTCGCCCGGCGCCTGAAGGTTCAGCCGGAACGAGGACGTATAGGATGAGGGCATTTAAAGAGCGCTCCCGTCCGCCCGCAGCCAGGTGTAGGTCCCGGCGACAGACGTGCTGATGGCGATGGAGTTCTTGTCGGACACGTGGATCATGCAGGCCTGCCAGCTTGCGGCCGGCGGGAGGTCAGCGAACAGGACCGTGGGCAGTTGAACCGGCTTGGTCGGCACCGCCTGCTCGTTGATGGCGTCCTGCATGTCCTGCAAGGTCGGGGCAAGCGGAAAGCCGAGGGTCGGACTGACAGGCCTCATTGCGGGGTCCATCCTTCCGGGGTCGTGGTGATCGGGGTCCAGATCTCCGAGGTGTCGGTCTGGGTCGTCCAAGTCTCAGAGGTCGAGGTCTGCGGGGTCCAGGCTTCCGCCGTGGTACCCTGCGAGGTCCAGGCCTCCGAGGTGTCAGGCACAAAGCCCCAGCCGGTGACAACCAGCAGGGCAATGCAGAGGTCCGGGACCTCGGTAATCGCCACCAGGCCGGAAGCCGACTGCCAGCCCGAGGCCGAAAGAACGTCTGCCGCCTCGGTGACAGCAAGGGAACCCACCACCAGAACGCCGCCGGAAGCCGACAGCGTGTCCGGGGCCTCCGTGATGGCCGCAGAGCCCTCATGGAAGACCATGCCCGACGCCGAGACGGTGTCAGGGGCCTCCGTGCGGGCCAGCGAGCCGGAGACCAGCGCCCCGGCGTTGGCCGAGAGCGTGTCCGGGGCTTCGGTCAGGGCCGCAGAGCCCGAGACCAGCACCCCGCCTGCCGCGTCCGTGTAGTCCGCCGCCTCGGTGATTGAGGCCGTGCCGGCGACAAGGACTGCACCGGAGGCAGAAACGGCGTCAGCGGCCTCCAGAATGGCCGCATCGCCCGTTACAGAGCCGCCAACGACCGATCCCGTAGCCGAGACGGTGTCCGCCGCTTCGGTGATCGCCGCCGAGCCGGAGACAATGACCTGGCCGAGCGCGTCGAGGGTGTCGGGAGCCTCCGTGATGGAGGCCGAGCCCGACAGGCTAGGAGCCGCACCCTGCGGGCTGAGAAGGGTCAGCAGCATGGAGCGCCCTCCGGTTCAGGCGCTCAGTTGAGGGAGCGGAGTTGGTCCAGAGTGGCCTGTGTCTCGGCAATCTGAGCGTCGAGGGCAACCAGTTGCTCAACGTCGCCGTGGACAACTGCCGTGGTCCGTTGCCCGTTCAGGTTTGCCAGCTTGTTCGCCATCAGGCGGATGAGGTCAGAGACGGTCACACCAGCACCACCAGTTCCTGACAGACGGTTGAGAGGTGCGACTGGAGTAGGACGACATTGTATCTGTCCGTGCCGTCAATCGCGCAGTAAGCCGCCATGCGCCCTCCGAGGGCCGCCGTGCCCGACTGGATGAAGTCGGTGTTGGTGTAGGGTGAGAGGACCCGGTTCTGCACGTCGAAGCGGTAGAACTGGTTTGCCGCAGAAGCGACGTAGACGTTGAGGTAGAACATCCGGCCTTCGTTCTCAAAGGGGGCGTAGCAGCCAGTTGTTCCGGTGCCCAGGTTCGTGGTGCTGCCGTCGTAAGTGATCGCCGCGCTCCAAGTCCCGGTGATCGAACCGGCGATGTCCAGAAGGTCGAGGCTGCCCGCCGAGCCCCGGAAGAAATAGTTGAAGCTGTGGCGGGCGTTTCGGGCCACATCGGGCTGGATGCCGAACGACGGAGCCCACACGCCGCCCGCCGCGTTTGCCGAACCGGCCGCCCCGAAATAGGTAATGGACCACGCGCCCGCCGCGATGCTGTTGGTGCCATTGTTCACCGCCGCATCGCCGTAGTTGTAGGTGAACACGTTTGCCGATCCGCTCGACCGCATCAGCATCAGGTTGGGCAGTTCGATGACGTATTTGGCCGAGGACGAAGGCTGCGTCGTCCAAGCCGTGCCCAGGGTATAAACCGGCGAGGCTCCGACCGTATGCGAGGCGATAATCCGCCGCTGGCCGACCGCCGCAGGGGTCACGGTGTCCTGCACGATCCTGATCTGGAAGTTGCGATACTCGTTAGCCAGAACGACCGCATCGCCCAAGGTCGCCTGCCCGGTTAGGGTTGAGGCCCCGGAAGCCGTTGCCGCCAGCGCGCTCAGGCCGGTGTCATAGGTGAATGAGCCCTTCACCATGCCTTCGCCGGGAGCCATGTCGTAGGGCGTGTATTGCTCATCCAGCACGACGATTGCGCTGTCCGTGGCGATGGTGGCGGGCAGGTTGGTCGTAGTCAGGCCGGTCGAGAGGGTATTGGCCGCGACCTCAAACGAGCGCCAGATATTCGCCCCGATCGTTCCCGCCGAGAGCATGAACAGGCGACCGGCGAGGATTTCATAGCGAGCGCCTGAAGCGGGCGTGAAGGTGAAGGCGGTATCGACGTTGATGGTCGGGGCTGTGCCCGCCGTGTTGCCGACGATCCACCGCTCCTCGACCTTTCCCGCCGTGGTGTCGGTAATCCGAAGCTTGAAGCCCTTGTCGCCCGAGCCACCCCGGTTTGCGAGCATGTTGACGCCGACAGCGGTCGGGAAGGCCGTTGAGACCACCACGGAGGTCGTCGTCGCGCCTGCTGCAATGGTGCCGACCAGCCCAAGGGACGGGACAAAGGCGGTGGTCGATCCCGCGCCGAACGTGCCCGCCAAGGCGGGAGACGCCATTGTCTGCCAGCCCTTCGAGATGATGTTAAACCGGTGCAGGATCGAGGCCGAGATCAGGTTGTAGACAAAGGGGTTCCGCAGGATGGTGGAGCGCAGGTCGGAACACATCGACGAGGCGGCGGTGTGTGCGTTGGGGCTAGGGGTGACCTGCCTCCAGACCTGAGCGTCGATGACCTTTTTGAATGTGTTTGCCATCTCTGATCCTCAAGTAATCCGCGAGCGGTGGGAAAGAGCCCAAGCGGCACGATTGGCGTCGATGATCTGCATCTGCGCGGAGTAGCCGCCGATGGCCGAGATGTTGTTCAGCGTGCCGACTGTGGTGGCGGTCGTCACAGTGCCCACCGTTGTGACCGCGCCAATCGTGCCGCTTTCGACCACCACCGTGCCGCGCTGCCTGCTGAGCGACTTGTCGTAGCCCAGCGGGGCCATGAGCATCTGGAGGATACGGAGCAGGACGTTGCCGGAGTTGGCGTCCGCGACCGGCATGGGGTTGGTCGTGGAAACGTCCGTCGCGGTCTTGGCGTCATCCGCCCCGGCGAAGGTGACCAGGCCGACGGCTTGCGCCAGGGCGGCCTCACCTGAATAGGTGACGTCCCGCGCGGCGACCTTTGAGCCCGCGCCGGGTGTATAGCCGACGTTGTCAGCCATCAGGCGTTGCCTTCGGTCACGGTGAAGGAGGTCACGCTCACCGTCTGGCTGGTGGCGATCGAGGTGTTGTTGAGGTTCAGGTCAGCGCCCGAGGTGGAC